>DASWXG010000309.1:0-12958 GCA_036405615.1 Prosthecobacter sp.
TGACCAGCGTCATGCCCGTAGCCACCAGAGCCAGCGCCGGGATGCGGTTTGCCACCGAACCGAGCGTCGCCATGCTGAAAAAGCTGTCACGCAGGCAGCCAAAGAGCACGATCATCCCGGCCCAGACGGCCAGGAGCACCAGAAAATCAGTCCAGCGGCGGAGGTTCATGAAGGGCGTTGTCCTAATGCCTAACTTACTTTGCAATCACATCCACCGCCGTGGTCTGGTCTTCCGGCTTGGAGCCGCCCTGGAGGATCTTTAGCGCGGCCTCGATGCCATACACCGCGAGCTGGTCGGCATGCTGGTCGGCAGTGGCCACCACGCGGCCGTCGGCCAGCAGGGGCTGCAAGGCGCTGATGTTGTCGAAACCGACGATGAGCACCTGCCCGGTTTTGCCAGCGGACTGCACCGCTGCCGCCGCGCCCAGGGCCATGTTGTCATTGGCACAGAGCAGGGCTTTCACAGTCGGGTGCGCGCTGAGGATGCCTGCCGCCACGGTGTTGGCCTTTTCCATCTCCCACTGGCCGCTCTGGCTGCTGACAACGGTCATGCCTGCGGCCTTCATGGCGTCTTCAAAACCCGCCTTGCGCTGCTGGCCGTTGAAGGCCGTGGTCACGCCCTCGATGATGGCCACCTCGTCCCCCGCTTTCAGTTTTTTGGCCAGTGCCTCGCCCACACGTTTGGCACCTTCGCGATTGTCTGGACCGACGAAGGGGACCGCCAGACCAGCCTGTTTCAGCACTTCGGCATCCAGTTTGTTGTCAATGTTCACCACCAGCACACCAGCCTGCTGGGCGCGTTTCAGCGCAGGCACCAGTGCTTTGGAATCTGCCGGGGCAATGACGATCGCCTTGGCACCTTGAGCGGTCATCTGCTCGACGATGTTCACCTGCTCGGCCAGGTCCGTCTCGTTCTTGATGCCGCTCACCAGCAACTCGTAGTCCGCCTTGTGGACATCCTGGTGCTTCTTCGCCCCGTCCGCCATGTTGCTGAAAAACTCATTGGCCAGGGACTTCATCACCAGGGCGACTTTGGGTTTGCCGGAGCTGTCAGCCGAAGGGCCGGAGGAGGGCTTGCAGGCGCAGAGAGCCAGGGCAAGGCCGGGCAGCAGGAATCGTGGAAGGAGTTTCATGGCTGAATTAGCGCAAACGATTGCGCAAAAGAATTCTTTCGGTCAATCTTAATCTAAGCGGGTGCGGCAGGCGGTTTGACAGAGCCGCGCCGGATGAGCGTCACCGGCAGCAGCACCGAGTGTCTGGGTGGCGGGGGAACCTGCCCCGGAAACTGTTGAAAAAGCAGTTCCATGGCCTGTTCCGCCAGGGCCTCCACCGGTTGCGAAAGGGTGGTCAGAGGCGGGTCGATCAGTTCGGCCCAGGGCTGTTCATCAAAGGAAATGAGCGAGACTTCATCCGGCACCTTCAGTTGCAAAGCACGCAAGGCCTGAAGCGCGCCGAGGGCGATCAGATTGCCCAGAGCGAGAATGGCGGTGGCCCGGGTACCGGGTTCTGAAAAAGCTTCCTGCACGGCCTGTCTACCGCTTTCGATGGCGTAGTCCTGGCCGATGATGCGGGCATCGGCCTCGGCAATCCCGGCCTCACGCAAGGCCTGCCGGTAGCCCTTCACCCGCTCACGGTTGGCGGAGGAGCCGGGCAGGCCTTGCAGGCAAACGATGCGGCGGTGCCCCTGTTCCAGCAGATGCCGCACTGCCAGCCGGGCGGCCTTGCGGTTGTCACTGCTGACACAGGGGCCGGAGAATCCGGAAGGGATGCGGTCCATCAGCACCAACGGCCAGTTTTCCGCGCCGATGCCCTTGAGGTGCTCCGCCTCGGAGCCCACGGGGGCCACCACCAGCCCGTCCACCCGGCGGCTGCGCATCAGGCGCACGGACTCGGCCTCCACCTCCACATTTTCCTGCGAATCTGCCAGCAGCACGGAGTAGCCTCTCGCCCGGGCGAGATGCTCCACCTGCCTCGCCAGGGCCGCGAAGAAGGGGTTCGACACGTCCGGGATGATGAGGCCGATGGTCTGCGTGGTCCGCAGACGGAGGCCGCGGGCCACTTCGTTCACCACAATGCCCTGCTGGCCTGCGGCGGCCTGCACGCGCTCCTGGGTCTCTTTGCTGATGCGGTAGGCCTCGGCCTTGCCGCTGAGAACCCGCGACACGGTGGAAACCGAGAGGCCCGTGGTCTCTGCCAGATGTTTGAGGCCTTCTGGATGAAGTGCTGCCATGAATGCGTGTCGTATGCGCTGCGTCAGTGACGCTTATTTGGCAGCGGCGGCCTTCTTTTGAAAGAGCTTCCTGTCCCAGTTTTTAGCCAGAGCTTCCGGGCTGGTTTCAGACGCAGCGCCAGCAGCGGGAACTTCCAGCTTGCTGGTCCAGAGGATGCCGTTCAGCAGCAGCTTGCGCTGGTTTTCCTCCGCCCAGTTGGCGTGCAGGTCGCAGCCGGTGAAGCCGAAGCTGCGGCCTCCGCCCGGGCGCTCGTAGGCCCAGGCGACTGTTTCTTCCCGCCCTGCATGAGCCTTAGCATCCTCCGTCTTGCGGCTGCTGTCTGGCATGGCGCAGGCCAGCAGGTGAGTGACGCCCTTGTCCGCGAAATGCAGGTTGTACAACCAGCCGTCTTTCAGCAGGGCAAAGGGCTTCAGGCCCTTGTTGACGGCATGAGCAGGGGCGTTGCCAAAGGTCACGTCCCAGTGGCCACGGCAGCCGATGTCGCCCTGAAAAGCTGCGCCGAACCAATTTTTAAACATGGAAGCCTGGGCGGGCGGGCAGTCAATGGCCTGGTGCAGAATGACGAACCCGGTGCCCTTCTCAGCCAGGGCCTGCATGCGCGCCCAGCGCTCCGGTGCCAGAAAGGAGAGCTTGTCTCCGCCGTCCATGTAGATCACCACACAGCGGGCACCGTCCAGCACGGCCTCGTTCTTCGGCCAGCCGTCAGCCACCATCACAGGTGCGGTGCCGGGCACTTGTTTCAGCCAGTCCATCAGCAGGGCGCAGCCGGCGAAGTATTCGTGCTGGCCCGGTTTGTTGCTGGGGCTGCCTGCCAGCAAAACGATCTTGGCCTTGGAAGCGTCCGCAGGGAGCGACTCCAACGGCACCTGCTGCTGGTCAGGGGTCAGTTCGGCCTGAAGGCCGCCAGCCAGAAGGGCGAGGGTAAGGGCAAGGAAGCGCATGGGTAGGGCGGGACAGATCGTGACGATAGCCCGGCCAGCGGGCAAGCATCAAAAAACGGCTGACTCCCCCCAGCCCTTTCCAGCCATGTGGAGACGACTGGCCTCAGCACCAGCCGCCTGGGTCCCCGGCCCCCGGTTTTAGCGACCGGTCAACCGGCGCCAGATGCTCACTTTGCCAGCCTTGCCCGAGGTGCCGGACCCCTCGGCCGCAGGACTGGCAGCGCTGCTTTTGCCATGGCTATGGCCTTGGCCCTGACCTTTGCGGCCTTGCTGTCCCTGCCCGCGATTTTGGTCCTGGCGCGCGGGGCGCTGTTCCTGCCGGTCACGGTTGCGGTCATCCTGGCGTTTTTGCCCGGGCTGGCCGGAACCGGAAGCTCCTCGCTGCGGCTGGCGCTGGCCACCCGATTTCTCCTCACCCGAGCGTCCCTGCTGCTTGGAGTTCTGGTTCTGGCCGCCCTGGCCCTGCGGCTTTCCGCCTTCGCGGTTGCCACGCCGCTGGGCCGCCTGCTGGAGAGCGCGCGGATCGCGGTAGCGCGGGCCGTCGTCTTCCCTCGGCTGGGCGGCTGCATTGTAGTCAAAACCTTCGGCCTTTTTGCGGACGAGTCCGCGACCGATGAATTTCTCCAGGCTCTTCAGCGCACTCTGGTCTTCGGGCGTGATGAAGCTGATGGCATCGCCAATGGCCTGGGCACGGCCTGTACGGCCGATGCGGTGGACATAGTCCTCCGCGTGCATGGGGAAGTCGTAGTTCACCACGTGGGAAATGCCGTCCACATCAATGCCGCGCGCGGCGATGTCTGTGGCCACCAGTACGCGGACCTCGCCGGACTTGAAGTCGGCCAGGGCTTTCAAGCGCTGGTTCTGGGAGCGGTTGGCGTGCAGCGTCGCACAGCGGACACCGGTTTTCTCCAGTTTCCGCGCCACACGGTCGGCCCCGTGCTTGGTGCGGGTGAAGACCAGCACCATGTTCAGGTTGTCATCCTTGAGCATGTGCTGCAGGAGGACCGGCTTCAGATGCACGGGCACTTCGTAGACCAGCTGGGTCACCGTCTCTGCCGGGTTGGACCTGCGGCCGATCTGCACCGTTTTCGGGTTTTGCTGGAACTCGTGGGTCAGTGCCTCGATCTCCTTGGAAAGCGTGGCGGAGAAAAGCAATGTCTGGCGTTTGCGCGGCAGTTTCTGGACGATGCGCCGGATGCCTGGCAGGAAACCCATGTCCAGCATGCGGTCCGCCTCATCCAGCACCAGATGCTGGATGCCGCTGAAGTCGCCGTGGCCCTGGCCCATGAGATCCAGCAAACGGCCGGGGGTGGCGATGACGATGTCGCACCCGGCGCGCAGCGCCTGGATCTGCGGCCGTTCGCCCACGCCGCCAAACACCTTGGCAATCGTCAAGGGCAGGTGCCGGGCATAGGCCAGCACGTTTTCCTCGATCTGCACCACCAGCTCGCGAGTGGGGGCCAGGATCAGCACCTTGGTGCCTTTTTTGGCGGGATTGGAGGCGAGGCGGGTGAGGATGGGCAGGGTGAAGGCGGCCGTTTTGCCCGTGCCTGTTTGCGCAATGCCGATCAGATCATTCCCGGCGATGATGGGCGGAATGGCGGCCGCCTGGATGGGCGTCGGTTCCGTATAACCGGCTTCGGCAATGGCTTGGAGGATGTTGGCGTCGAGGCCGAGGGCTTTGAAAGGCATCGGTGAGAATGCACGGGATCGGCCAAAGTGCGAGGCCCGATTTGGAGACGGGTGCTGGATGAGTGAAAAATTGTAACTGGCAAATGCCGCACATCAGGCATCCTTTTCCGCTGTTCCGGCAGCGCGAAGACCTTCAGACGAAACTCCACCCCGCCATGAAAGACCGCTTCTTCAAGTCCCTTGGCCTGGCCCTTGTGCTGGGATGTCTCAGCCTGAGCCCGGCAGCCATGGCGCAGGAGGTCAAGACCCCGGCAAAGCCCTCCGCAGGGGCAGAAGCGCAGGCCAAGAAGCTGAGGGCGGACATGATCGTCCCCGGCGTGGCCCTGGCGGAAGGGGTTTCAGAAATCACCGGGGTGGCCATCAGCCCGCTGCTGGGCATGAGCGCCATCGGTGCCTGGAAGTACTATGACACTGCGCCGGAACTCCGTGCCCGCCTGCCCTGGTACTGCAGCCCCATCGCCTGGGGTACCGGGCTCGTCCTGGTGGGCTTGTGTTTCATGAAGGATTTCTTTGGTGCGGCGGTTCCGGCCCTGGTGAAGAAGCCGCTGGATTTTGCCGAGCTGTTTGAAGACAAGATCAGCGCCCTGGTCGCCAGCACCGCTTTTGTGCCGCTCATTGCCCTGGCCATGTCGCATGTGGAGCGCATCCAGCCGCAGGTGGCGGCGGCGTTTGACGGTTCCGGTCTGGCCATGCTGCCCCTGGCCAGTGTCATCAGCGCCACCTTGCAGACACCCTGGCTGACGGTGCCTCTCTCGGTGTTTGCCTTTGTCGTCGTATGGATGAGTTCGCACGCATTGAATGTGCTGATCGCCCTGTCGCCTTTTGGCATTGTGGATGCCTGCCTGAAGCTGACCAAGCTGGGCCTGCTGAGCCTTGTCACTGGCAGCGCGGCGCTCATTCCTTACAGCCCCATCCCGGCGCTGGTGGTCTGCTCGGTGCTCATTCTGGCGGGCATCCTTCTGGCCGGCTGGTCCTTCCGCCTTAGCCTGTTTGGCACCTTGATGGGGCGGGATGTGCTGCTGAACAAGCGTGCCGCCAAAGAAGAACTGGAAGCCGGGGTAAAAGGCTTCCTTGCCCGCCGCACGCTGGGTGTGCCGGTGCGCACCTTTGGCCGCCTGAAGAGCGATGAAACCGGCGCGGTCCATTTTGTCTACCGCCGCTGGTTTGTCATGCCGGAGACCCGTGTTGCCGTCGTGGGTGAGGGCATGCTGCTGTGCAAAGGCGTGCTGCACCCCAGTGTGGCGCACCGCACCGGACCGGACACACGCCCGCGCAATGCCCTGGTGCTGCTGCCGCGCTACCGCCGCCTGGAGGAGACCATCGCCCTCCGTTTCGGCTGCCAGGAAGTGACGGACAGCACCCTGCTGCGCGGCCTGAAGGCGCTGCGAAACTGGTTTCACAGCACTTTTGCCCCCTCACGGGAGAGCACCCAGACGGCGTAGCTGACCCGTGCTTGATTCAAGATGCGGTGATGCTCTGGCGCTGCTGGGGCCTCTGAAGGATGACAGAATAATGGGGGACAGAATGATGTGTTTCTGAGGGGGGCAGGAGGCTGGGTTGAGCAAATTGACGGGCTGCCGAGGAGCATGGTTTTCCGGCAAAGGAAGGGCCATGGCTCTGCCCCTTAGAGCATTCTAAATTTTTAGATAGCCGTCATAGGATGCCTTTGAGGGGAGCGCGGCATTCGCTTCGCGGCTGCGCACTTGCCCGCACCCTTCGCCTACGCGGCTTTGCCGCCTTATTAAAGAAGCGCACAAGAGTGTGCGCGCTCCTCTCGTCCTGTGTTTAGCAAGCAGCTGGTTTGGCTATATTATTATCTAATATGCTCTAATCTCCTGCTTTTGGACGGCGGCAGCTTTGTTCGCATCCCCGCCAGTGAGCCTAACAATGGGTTCAACCAGAAGATGCCACACAAAAAAAGGAGCGCGGGTGGACCGCGCTCCTGGGTTTGACCGGGCGTTCCCCGAATCTCTGTCCTTTTGTAAATACGCTTAGAAGTTCCACTGGAGCTGCAGGCCCAGGCGGTCGGCGTTTTCCACGTCGTTGTAAGGGGCCACGGCGGTGTTGGTGCGCTGGAAGGTGTGCGTATACATGAGGGTCAGCTCCACCTCCGGGCGTGGGGACCACTCCAGGCCGATGTCCAGTTCAGATACGTTGTCCCAAGGGGAGTTGGTGCCGAACTTGCGGCCGCCTTCATAGTGGTTGTAGCGGACGAAAGGCAGCCAGTTGCTCTTGCCATCTTTGATGCGGTAGCTGGCCTGCACGTAGCCACCCTGGAGGGAGGCGCTTTCGATGGCGGTCATGTCATCCGTGAGCTGGGGGCCACGGCCCCAGGTCCACTCCGCCTCGATGCCGAAAGGCTGCGGGTAGAGGATGTAGGTGAGGGCCACACGCTCGTCCTTGTTGCCATGCTCCGGAGAGGAAGGGGTGCCCACGCCGGGGATGCTGGCCACGCGGGAGACATAGCTGCCGGTGTAACCCTGGAGACCGAACTCCATGATCTGGCCGTTCTTGAACTCCACGGGATAGGAGAAACGGGCCACGTAGTGTGGCTGGCCGTTCAAGTCGCCACGATTCAGGCCCTGGCCGTTGAAGGCGCCGATGCCGAAGACACCGTAGTCGCCAGAGCCCTTGAGGCCTTCCTTGACGAGCTTGCTGAAGAGCTTGCGCTTCTCCTTGGGGGCCCAGTAGAAGTAGGCACCGATGTCACGCTCGCCCTCGACGGCGGAGTTGAGGGCGTCCGGGCGCTCCATGGGGGCGCGGTTCTGGCTGGACTGAAGGTTGACGAAACCGAAGGGCACCTTCGACTGGCCGACGCGGAAGCGGAACTCCTTGTCCGTGTCCAGCGCGATGTCGGCATACAGGTCGCGCATCTGCAGGGCGAAGTCGCCGCTGCCGGTGGAGCCTGCGAAATCTGTCTGGGCGTAGATGTAGAGGTGGTCCGTAGCGTCACCGCTGAGGATGAGGCGGCCACGGCGGATCATGAAGGACTCGATGTCGCTGACGGAGCGGTCATTCGGCACGTTCAGGTCATCCGCATCCCCGTAGAGGGCGGTGTAGCGGAACTGGGCGTAGCCGCGCAGGCTGAGGTTTTCATACCACTTGCCGTCCAGCATCTTTTCAAACAGGTCCTTCGGGGTGCTGGCGGAGAGCTTGTCCAGCTCTGCCAGGGACTTTTTGCTTTCGGCGATGTGGGCGTCCAGCTCCTTCATTTCCGCCTCGGTCTGGGCGATGCGGTCCTCGATCTGCTCCAGGCGGGCCGAGGCCTGGGCCTGGCTGGCGGAAGAAGCGGCAGCCGGGGCCGGGGCGGTGGCGACCACAGCGGGGGCGGGCTTTGCAGCCTCCTCAGCCTGGGCCACGGCCACGAGCTGGTCATACTCCTCCTGGGAGATGGAGCCCTTGGCCTTCAGAATGTCGAACAGCTTCAAGAGGGCTGCATTGTCCGCCAGCACGTGCGTGGGCAGCGCGAGCGGGAGGAAAACGAGGGCCGCCAGCAGGGCCCGGAGGCTCTGTGACAGTTTAGACAGGAGTCTGGAAGAGGTGCGGTTTCGCAGTGACATGCGCGTCACATAGAGACCAAAGTGGACCTTTCGGGTAGTGCTTCCGTGTGACACGTTTGTCACAAAACCCCCGTTTTGGGCCGCTTTTTGTGACAATTTGCTGTCACAGAAGCCCTGGAAACCCCGTGCGGGGCGGCCGAGCTTGCGTTTCCCCCGGGTGAGGCGGCGGGTGCCGGGGGAGTCTGCGAGTCTTCAAGGTTGAGCCCTTTACCAGCTTTCAAACCCGCTCTAGCATCGCCTTTATGGAACGCAGACGACTTGGACGCAGCGGCATTGTCGTGACAGATATTTGCATGGGGACCATGACTTTCGGTCTCCAGTCGGATGAGAAGACTTCCTTTGCCATCATGGACCGCGCCTACGAGGCCGGCATTGATTTCTACGACACGGCGGAGATTTACCCCGTGCCGCCCAGTGCCGAGCTGGCCGGGGACACGGAGGAAATCGTGGGCCGCTGGCTGAAGACGAAGAGGCGCGAGGAGGTCATCATCGCCACCAAAGTCACCGGGCCGGGCCATGGCTGGTTCCGCCCGCCGGTGCGCGGCGGCTTCACCGCACTGGACCGCCGCCAGATCATCCGCGCCTGCGAGGGCAGCCTGCGCCGCCTGCAGACTGACTATATAGACCTGTACCAGACCCACTGGCCAGACCACGGCATGCGCCAGGAGGACACCCTGGAGGCCCTGACCGAGCTGGTGGAACAGGGCAAGGTGCGCGCCATCGGCTGCAGCAATGAAACGAGCTGGGGCCTGATGAAAAACCTGTGGGCCTCGGAAAAGCATCACCTGGCCCGGTTTGACACCGTGCAGAACAACTTTTCCCTCATCAACCGCCGCTGCCAGAACGAGCTGGCCCAGGTCTGCCGGATGGAAGGGGTGAGCCTGCTGCCCTACTCGCCCCTGGGCGGCGGGGTGCTGACGGGCAAGTACAATGACGGGGCCCTGCCAGCCGGGGCGCGGTTCAGCGACTACCTGGTGAACGGCGGCGAGAGGCAGCAGCGCATGGCGCGCCGGTTTGTGAACGAACGCACCCTGGCCACCACGGCCCGGCTGCAGGAGATCGCCCGGGACATCGGCGTGAGTGTCTCTGCGCTGTCCGTGGCCTGGAGCCGCCAGCACAACTTTGTCGGTTCCACCATCATCGGTGCGACGACGGTGGAGCAGCTGGACGAAAGCCTGAAGGCTGCGGATCTGATCTTGGATGCGGAGACGCTGCGCCGGATTGATGCCCTGGAGGTGGAGATCCCCAACCCGATGACGGAAGACGGGCTGCGGAGGCTGTAAGGCGCTCACTTCATGCTTCATTGAGCCATGTCCCGGGCCAACCGTCTTTCCCTGGCCGTTCTGGTCCTGTCCGTGATCTTTGCGGGGAAGTTCGTCTGGGAGACAAGGCAGCAGGCACTGGCAAACGCCGAGGCCGAGGCCGAGGCGGCCGCTGAAGCCGGGATGAAAGCCCGGCAGCAGGCGCAGGCGGAAGCCCTGGCCCCAGCCGGGGGAAACCGCGGCCCGGGTGCGCTGCCGGGCGATGCCATTTTGCAAAACTACGGCCTCGCCACCGCCCGGCCGCAGGATGACCTGGATGCCATGGCGCACACGTTTTCCAACCTGCTGCTCCTGGTGAAAGGGGACTCCCCTTTCCGCATGGGGGCCAATGAGGAATTCGCCGCTGCGCTGCTGGGCAAGAACCGGGACAAGCTGGCCTTTGTCTCGCCGGACAACCGCCGCGTGCTGAACAGCCGGGGGCAGATCATCGACCGCTGGGGCACCCCGCTGTACTTTCACACCACGGCGCGGGACCGGGTGGACATCCGCAGCGCCGGACCGGACGGCCAGATGTGGACGGCGGATGATGTGCACCGCCGCTATGACGGGCAGTTTCTCAAAGGCGAAGCGCTGAATCCTGACAGCCTGTTTCAAGAGGCGAAGCCGGGGGATTCACGCCCGAAGTAAAGGGGTGCCACCCCTTCGGGCCACCCGGAGCGGGAGCTGACAAACGCCTTGCAGCCGGGGCCACAAGCCCGTTTGATACCCGCTAACGCAAGAATGGAACTGCTCGCCCTCTCGCTCGACCTGCCTGACATGTCCGGTGCTGTGGAAAGTGTGAAACGCACTTTCACCGGCAATGGCATGACGGCGGGCGGACTGGTGCTGGTGGCCTTCCTGGCCGGGCTGGCCTTTGCCAAGGGGCTGGTGCAGCAGGTGCTGATGATGGTCAGCCTGGGGGTGTCCGTGCTGGCGGGCTTATACATCTTCCGCCACCGCGCGGAGGTCTTCGGCGCGTATGGCTCGAACATGAGCACGGACACGCTGCTGCTGATGTCCGGTGCGGCCTCGCTGCTCACCTTCTTTCTGGTGCGGGCGGTCATCAATGTGGTGGCCGGGTTTGGCCTCCTGGCCTTTCTGGGCAGCATCACCGGCTGGAAGGCCGGGCTGCTGAGCCTGCTGCCCTCCGGCGTGCTGGTGTGGCTGAGCGCCATGGTGCTGCGGCTGGTGGGCAGCGTCTACGGGCTGGAAAACGCGGCGGCGCAGCAGACGGGCAAGGGCGAAAAAAGCGAGTTCGGAGCGTGGATCGAGCAGCTGGCGCAGAAGGTGGACCGCACCTCCGTGGGCCAGTTTGCCGAGAGGCTGGACCCGTATGATTTCCGCGCCACGGCGAATCTGGCGCGCCTGCTCATCCTGTGGCCGGACGGCCGCGTGTGGCAGCAGATCGCCTCCAAAGGGCCAGACACCGCGAAGGCGCTGAACCACCCCGCCATCGCCGAACTGGGCCGCGACCCCAAGGTGCGCCAGGCCATCGAGCGCCAGGACTTCGCCGGGCTGATGCAACTGCCCAAGGTGCTGGAAACGGCGAGCAACCCGGACCTGGAGCCTTTCCTGAAAGGGCTGGCGCTGGAGCAGGCGATGGACAGCATCGTGTATCAGCGGCGGTAAACCTGCCGGGCCTGCAAAAAGGCAAAATTTGGATGATGAACGCGGATCACAGCCCCGTCTGAGCCTTTGTCCGCGATATTCTTGCGTCTCCCTTCATGCCCGACAAACCTGCCTCCCTCCCTGCCACCGCGCGCCGTCTGCTGGTCTTTGCCCGCGCCCACTGGCGCATGGCGGCGGTGCAACTGGTGCTGGCGGTCATCGGCACCTCGCTCATCATCGTGTTCCCCGGCGTGGTGCAGTGGTTTGTGGATGACATCATCCCCAACAAGGACATCCCGGGCATCTGGCGTGCCGCAGGGCTGGCCGTGGGGGCGTTCTTTCTGCGGGAGTTCCTCTTTTATGTGCGCACGCGGCTGAACAGCGTCTTTGAGCAGCGCATGATCTTTGACCTGCGCGGCCAGCTGCACCGCAAGATCGCGCGGCTGCCGCTGCGCTGGTTTGACCGCCAGAGCACAGGCGACATCCTGACCCGCATGGCGGATGATGTGCCGGCCACGCAACGGGTGATTTTGGAGGGCATCGAGCAGGGGCTGACCTCCGTGCTGCAGATCATCATCAGCGCGGTGGTGATGTTTTACACCAACAGCACCTTTGCCCTCATCGTGATGATTCCCACGCCCTTCATTGCGGCGGGCGGCTGGCTGTTTGCCAGGTGGGTGGCCCCGAGGGCGAAGCTGGCGCGGGAGGCCAGCAGCCATATGAACTCCCTGCTGCACGACACCATCACGGGCATCCGCCAGATCAAAAGCTACACGGCGGAGGACACCAAGCAGGAGGACTTTAACAACGCCAGCCACGGCCTGCGCACGGCGCAGCAAAAGCTGATGACGGCCTGGGCGGTGTACAGCCCGCTGATGGGCTTCTTCGGCAGCTTCGGCCTGGTGCTGCTGCTGGGCATCGGCGCTTACGGGGCCATCCGGGGAGACATCACCACCGGGCAGCTTTTTAAATTCATCTTTTTGTTAGGTTTCTTCTTTGAACCCATCGCCCGCCTGCACGGGGTGAACCAGACCATCATCACCGGCCTGGCCAGCGCGGAGCGCGTGTTCAAGATCCTGGACGAGGAGGGCGAGGAGGACCTGGAGCAGGGGAGGCCGCTGCCGCGTGCCGAGGGGGCCATCGTGTTTTCCAACGTCACGTTTGGCTACCAGGAGGACAAGCCGGTGGTGCACGGGCTGAACCTGGCGGTGCAGCCCCGGCAGACGGCGGCCATTGTGGGAGCCACGGGCTCTGGCAAGTCCACGCTGTTTCAGCTGCTGACGCGGTTTTACGATCCGCAGTCCGGCCTCATCTCGCTGGATGGCGTGCCGGTGACGGAGTACAACCGGGTGTCTCTGCGGGACGCGATCGCGTATGTGACGCAGGACGCGTTTCTCTTCGCCGGGACCATCCGGGAGAACTTGCGTCTGGGCAAACACGACGCCACGGAGCCGGAGATGTGGCAGGCGCTGCATCTGGCGTGTGCGGAGGACTTTGTGCGGCGGAACCCGCTGGGCCTGGATGCGCCGGTGGGCGAGCGCGGGGTGATGCTGAGCGGCGGGGAGCGCCAGCGCATCGCCATGGCGCGGGCGTTTCTGAAGGATGCGCCGATCCTGCTGCTGGAC
>DASWXG010000310.1:0-3745 GCA_036405615.1 Prosthecobacter sp.
CTTCGGAAACGGGCTTGCCAAGGGCAAGCAGGCTGAGGGCCTGCTCCTTGAATTCGGCGGTGTAGCGCTGGTAACGTTTCTGACTCATGAAAGAACAATGCTTTGGGTTTGCTCTTGGTCCAGAATTCTACAGCACCTCACCTTCCATCCTCCCATTTCCAAATTTCAGCTTTCAGCTTTCAGCTTTCAGCTTTCAACTTTCAATTTTCAACTTTCCCCGTTTCCCCTCACCACGCCGCCCCATCCCCTTCAGTCCCGCGCATGCTGGCCCATTCGCCGTAGCAGAAGGCGATGCCGCCGCTGCGGAGGCGGTCCAGGAGGCGGTAGCCCAACCACTCGCGGGTGGCGCGGGCGGGGCGGTTGCCCAGCAGGATGGTGCGGCGGGCGGATTTGTGGCGGGCATCCAGAATGGCAAAGAGGATCTCTTCGCCATCGGCCGGCAGATCGCGCAGGCACAGTTCATCCAGCACCAGCAGTGTCACCTCCGAGTGCGCGCGGATCAGGCGCTCCGTGCTGCCATCTTCATAAGAACGGTGCAACTCCTTGAACAGACGGGCGCAATCCGTCCAGCGCACACTGCGCCCCAGCGCCAGTTCGCGGATCGCCAGGGCGGCCGCCAGGTGGCCTTTGCCGATGCCGGGCGGCCCGGCTAACAAAAGGTTTCGCACGCCACCTTCGGCAAACAGCCGGGCCTTCGCCAGAAACTTCGCCGGATTCAGCAGCCCCTCACCGGTCTCCACCTCCGGGCGGTCCGTGGCAAAGTTTTCCAGCGTGGCGTGGCGGACATCGCGCGGGATGCCCACCGCCTCCATCCGCCGCTGCAGGCGGCCCTGCGGAGACGTGTCGGCACACACCGGGCAGACATAAACCTCCCGAACCGCCTTGAACGACGCCTCGCGATCCAGCACCGCCTCACCATGTCCAGCCCCCACACGACAAGGCTGCGTCAGCGGAGCCGCATCCAGCCGCGCCTCAAAGGCCTCGCCGGCCGCCCGCAGACGGGCCAGCACCAGCTCGATGCGGTCAATCTCCGAAACGGCCGCCTTCGCGCCCCGCCCCGCAGCCGCCTCAGATCCAGCCTCGCTCGCAGACAAGCCTGCCAGGATGCCAGTCTCCACCCAACCAAAAGCATGTTCACCCGTTCCACATTCCCCGTTCATACCGCTGCTCATTCCCTCCATGGTTTTCCCGTTTGCCTCCTCAACCTCAGGCACCTCCGTCCCCTCAGCCGCACCGTGCCCATTCCGCGAACCCGGCAACTGGCCTGACATTGTTTGACTCATCACCGGTGGGAACCTCGGGCGCATCCTCCCACCCGCCGAAACCGCTTCCGCACAAGCTTCCCCAACGGCGTGGCGAGGCATCATCAAAGTCATGATCCGAAATAATAAGTTCAGGAAGGTCAGCTGTCGAAAACCGGAAAAGCCGGGCAAAAAAGGTCAGCGCTGGTCCGGGCAGAACGTCCCGATCTCCTCCGCCGAGAGCCCCTCTGTGGCCGTCTTGGCGTTGTATGCCACATAACGCGGACGGCCCCCAAACGAGCCACCGAAACCGCCTCCCGCAGAGGCTTTCTTCGCCGCCTTCTCCCGCGCTTCGTTCGCCTTCCATGCACTGGCAAAGTTCCGCAGCATCGGCCGCCAGTCGCAGATGGGCTGCCCATACCGGTTCACCCAGCCGGTGGCCTCGCAGTCGTTCCAAAACTTCTCCGCACAGGCTGCCGGGGCCGTCACCCTGTCTGCCGCATAGACGGTCACCTCCTCCAGGCTGGGCCACGCTCCCGCGCGCTCGTGCGCAAGGCTTGCTCTCTTTTCATTGGGGTGAGTGGTGGGCGGTGAGTGGTGGGCATCCTTCCCGCAAGAAGGCCGCATCACCTCCGCAGCCTCGCCCGCATTGCGGGAGTCATGCGACCGCATAGCGGCCGCATCGTGTCCGGATGTTTCCCAATACCCTTCTTCACGCCCCTGCCCGGCTGTTCCATGCCAGCGTTTCTGCGCCGCCGCCCGGCGCTGCTCGCTCTTCTTGCGGATGCGGTCGCGCTGCTCCTGGCGGATGATTTCCAGACGCGCGTTGCGCAGACGGCCATCCGCCCCCTCGGCAAACTTCGCCAGCACCGCCGCCGTGCACCCCTTGCCCGCCAGACGGCGCAGAGTCGCCAGGTCTGCCGTCAGCCCGGCATCACCACCTAACCACTGATGACACAGCAGTCTCAGGTAGGCGATCTGCTCCAGGTCGCTCATCGCCGCCGTGCCCACCAGCCAGCGTTCCGGGTAAAAGTCAAAAGCCGGCGCATCGCGCGTGGCCGCAGCCTCCGCCTGCGAGGAAGAGGAAGATGAAGAGGAAGAACAATGAGTGGATGGAATGGCAGTCATGGGAAGGGATGGGAAAATTGAAAAATGGGGAAAGTGGAAAGCAGAAAGGTGAAATTTTCGGGACTGCGTGAGGCGTCCCGGCCTGCGGCGTCAGAGGAGCACATAGCCAGCCGGGTTCCGGCGACGCCGCTTGGATCGCAGCGGTGATGCCGTTGCAAAGAAGGGAGCTCGAAACTGCGGATCGGGAGAGGCGGATGGCACAATGGATGTGGAACCCAGCAAAACCCAGGTGCTTCGCGGCTCATGAAAGCCTCTCTGCCACCGCACTCCGGGACGCGCCGAAGCTCCGCGCAGCACAAGGCCGCGCAGCATGGCAAAGCCCGCTGGCTTGCGAGACAGGGGTGACCGCGCCCTTACGAGCGCGGCCACCTCATACCTCCAGGTCCCGAACTTCAACTTCACCCGCCGAGCTCCCTGCTCCGCCATCCGGCCTCAGGCCCTCAATCGTCGGCATTGGCGGCCAGCCAGTCCACCATGTCCTGCACAGTCAGAATGTCTTCCGCGTCTTCATCGCTGATGGCCACATTGAACTCCTCCTCCACCGCCATCACCAGCTCCACCTGATCCAGGCTGTCGGCCCCCAGGTCGCCTGCCAGTTCGCAGTCCGGCTCGATGTCATCCACGTCCAGGCGCAGGATCTCGGCAGTCAGCACTTTCACTTTTCTCAGAATCTGTTCTTCAGTCATCGTTGTCATATTCCTTTTGATTTTTTGTCGCGTTTTTTGTTATTCATCTCACCATCTCCAGGCGGTGTGAGCGCATGAACCGCTGCCCGCCCGCCCTGTGTCTCACCTCACCCCGTCCCCCGGCCTGGTGAAACAACCCGGAAAGTCAAAGGCACCCGGCGGGCAGAACCGGCGCGGGTTTGCAGGCCATGCACCCCGTTTGTTCTGGAGCTTCCCGTGCAGACGGTGCACGGTCCCAGGCGGGCACTTTCATTTGTCCTTTTTGTTAGTCCTCATTCAGGGAAAATGAGGACGGGCGGCCTGGCCCCGCTCCTTCCCTGGTCTTCAACCGTCTGCCGGCAGCCGGTGAGGCGCATTGTCGATCAGCTCATCGTACGAGATGTGCAGCGCCTGGCGCAGGGCGTCCAGCGCCAGCACCAGCAGGCGGTCCGCAGGCCGCATCCGGCGGGTGTCGCCGCCCTCCGTCTCTGGCACAAAAGCCACCTCCAGCACATCCCGGTCCGTCTCCCCATCCAGCGCGCTGTCCTGGCAGTCATAGGTGATCGCCAGCGGCCCGTAGAAGGCCACACGCCGCACCCTTCCCGGCGGCAGCCTCCAGCCCCCAGTCCTGCCCAAGACCGGAGCTCCCGCCCCGGCACAAGACCCGGTCGCAGGCGAAGGCAGAGGAAGGAAGACGGAAGCCATGGCAGG
>DASWXG010000311.1:0-17084 GCA_036405615.1 Prosthecobacter sp.
TGAAGATGCGGAAGAAAAGACCGCGTTTGTCATGGGGTGGGACCATCTCCTCGGCGACATGGCCGATGCCCAGGAAGGCGTGGAGCCTTCTGATGACGACAGCCTGGACAAAAAACGCCGCCGGGAGTGGGCGGATCTTATGAACCAGGCCGCCGCAGAAGAGGAGGAAGATGAAGCCTGGAGACAGGATGACTCCGAAGACTCTGATGAAGAAGAAAGCGGGGAAGGCTCCGAAGACCGGGAGGAGGGCGAACCGCATCCTCTGGTAAAAACATCGCGCGATTTCCTGCTGAAGGTGATCCGTGAGTTGCGTGCCTCCGACCTGAACATTGGTGGAAGCGATGACGAAAACCATCCGCTGGACCGGTTCATGACCAATCTGATGCAGATGAGCGGCAAGCTGGCCGGAGCCTTGCACGGAGCACGGGACCTGGAAGACCCTCTCTTCCGCGGTTACGTGCTGGCCGTCACCAAACGCTGCCTCAACTGGGCTGCCGGAGCGCTGTCCGCTCTTGCCGAAGTCAGAGCATCCGGCGGACACACCGCCTCTCAACGGGCGCTGCTGGACAGCTGGGCGGCGGGTGTCCAGTCTCTCCGGGAGGAAGTCATCCGCATCCGCGAAGAACTGGGCGGGGAGTGAAAACAGTGATCACTTGCTACGCTGGTAATCCGTTTGGACCCAGATTAACAAGTGATCGAACACAAGCGCGTAGGAGTCGCCCGTCAGGAAGATGTCATAGTCATGACTATCTACCCTGCCCAAGGCTAGTTTGCGTACCATTCCCAGTGCTTCTTCCAACCTCAAGATGGCAGACTTGGGAGCCGTATGTCCCTGGGCAGGATTTTTCAGCATCTGAAGAACGGCCGTCGTGGTAGTGACGATGTCTTCAAGGTCGCTTTTCAGCGTTTTGGGAAGCCCAAAGTTATTTCCATCTTTGGCTCCACTTTCAGCTCTGGCACGCTCATAATCTGGCAGGCATTTGGTCAACTTTGTCCAGGCCAGCGCCAGGGCATTCACGGCTGGCTGGTAGCGGGCATCGAGCCCCTTTTGCTGAAAGGCAGCCGCCAGAGACGGGGTCTGAAGCTGAAAACCCACCTGCAGCCGCGTCACGTCAGCAATACCGTTGAACCTTTGGATAAAGTCGCTGAAATTCTCATGCCCATAAGCTGTCTCTGCCAGATCGTTCAAAACATCGCCGGGCCTGATAACAACTGCGGGCTGAGAGGGCACAGGCACATCGGTCACTTCGATCTGGGGCAGTTTGACAGTGGCCTGACGACGTTCACAGCCAACCATGGCCAAGCTTGCGAGCGCCAACCCGGCACCAATCAAACATGAGCGAAAGATCTCCATCGAAGTCCTCTAAACATTTTCACCCATAGGGGCAATCACGGCCCGGCCATCCTGCCAGGAGGCTTTCAAGATTGTTTGTTTCACATCCGGTTCGGCCACCAGCCAGACGGAGGGTGGTGAATGCATTGGCTCCTCGTCTGCCAGTGAACGGGGGCTAGGCCAGCCGCACGCTGCGCTTCTTGTCCAGTTTCAGCACGGCACCGCTTTCCCAGGCCGGCTCGGCTTTGGGGTCAGACAGCTTTTCGCCGTTGAGTTGGATGCTGCCTCCCTGGATCAGGCGGCGTGCATCACCGCCGGAGATGGTCTGCTCAAAGACAGACTGGTAGGCATGCTGAACGACGCCCAGCACATCACGACGATCCGCAAGCGTGAGGAAAGGCAGTTCCACATTGGCCAGGTCCTTCTTGCTGAAGCGCAGGTCCCAGTCATCGCGGCATTCCTGCGCGGCGGCGGGGTTGTGGTACAGGCTCACGCATTTGGATGCGAGCTGCTTCTTGGCTTCCATGGGGTGCATGCCTGAATCCAGTTCCTCACCCAGCACCAGCAGGTAGTACTTGGCCATGAGTTCGTCCGGAATGCTCATCAGCTTGCCAAACATTTCCTTCGGCGCATCCGTCAGGCCCACGTAGTTGCCCAGGGACTTGGACATCTTCTTCACGCCGTCCAGGCCTTCCAGCAGGGGCAGGGTCATGCAGACCTGAGGCTCCATGCCTTCTTCCTTCTGCAAGTCGCGGCCTACCAAGATGTTAAACAGCTGGTCGCTGCCGCCGATTTCCACATCGGCCCGCACCACCACGCTGTCCCAGCCCTGCATGATGGGGTACTGGATCTCGTGCAGGCGCACCTCGGTGCCGTTGGCCACGCGGTTTTTGAAGTCCTCGCGCTGCAGCATCTGCTGGAGGGTGACACGGGCGTTCAGCTTGATGACCTCCATGAAGGGCATCTCCTTGAACCAGCTGCCGTTGAAGACCACCTCGGTCTTGTCCTTGTCCAGCACCACAAAGGCCTGGTCAGTGTAGGTCTTGGCATTGGCCATCACTTCATCATAGGTCAGCGGCGGGCGGGTCGTGGAGCGGCCGCTGGGGTCGCCGATCATGGCGGTGAAGTCACCGATGATGAGCACAATCTGGTGCCCCAGATCCTGAAACTGGCGCAGCTTCCGCAGGGCCACGGCATGGCCCAGGTGGATGTCCGGCGAGGTCGGGTCCACACCCAGCTTCACCCGCAGCGGTTTACCCTTGGCCAGCTTGGCCGCGAGCTCTTTTTCGCTGTGGATGGTCACAGTGCCGCGCTTGAGGATGTCGAGTTGTTCAGAAACAGGAAGCATGGTGGGAGAAAGGGAGGAAAAACGGGGTCAGCAAAATGGCGGATTTGGGGCAAATGACAAATGGCCAGAAAAGGGGCGGCCCTTTTCCGCAAAAGTCCTCAGGACTTGGAGGCCTTTTTTTTGCCTGCCAGGTAGGGGGTGAAGCGGGATTCAAAGCGCTTGGGCACCACGCACTGGATGTCCGCCACGCCGCGGTCGTAGTCTTCGGCCAGCACCTTGCCCTCCTGGTGGGCCAGGGAAACCAGGTCCATGCGGTCCAGCGGAATGCTCAGGTCCAGCCGCACCACGCGGTCGATCAGCATGTCGTGGATGCGGTGGAAAAGATCCTCCATGCCCTGACCGGTGTGGACGGAGATGAACACGCCATCCGGGAACTCCCGGCGCAGTTCCATCTGCCGCGCATCATCAATGAGGTCCGTCTTGTTCAGGGCCAGCAGCACCCGTTTGTCTCCGGCACCCAGCTCTGCCAGCACCTGCGTGGTGGTCTGGTAAAAGTCCCGGGCATGGGGAGAACTCGCATCCACCACGTGAATGAGGAAATCCGCCAGCACGGCTTCTTCCAGGGTGGCGCGGAAGCTCTGCACCAGGTCATGCGGCAGGTTGCGCACAAAACCCACCGTGTCGGTCACCAGCATGGCCTGGCCGTCCGGCAGATCCATGCGGCGGGTGGTGGTGTCGAGAGTGGCGAAGAGCTTGTCCTCTGCCAGCACATCCGCATTCGTCAGCTTGTTGAGCAGGGAGGACTTGCCGGCGTTGGTATAACCGACAATCGCGGCATGCGGCACCGGCACACGGCTGCGCTCCTTGCGCATGGTGTCACGCTGGCGTTTCACTTCCTCCAGCTCCGCTTTCACGCGGTCCAGGCGCTTGTAAGCCATGCGGCGGTCCACTTCCAGCTGGGTTTCACCTTCACCACGCGCGGCACCGGCACCGCCTGCGCCCCCCCCCGCACCCCCGCCCTGGCGGTCCAGGTGGGCCCACATGCGGGTGAGGCGTGGGATGGAGTATTCCATGCGTGCCAGTTCCACCTGCAAGCGGGCCTCGCGGGTCTTGGCGCGCATGTTGAAGATGTCCAAAATGACCTCATGGCGGTCAATCACGCACAGCTTTGATTCGCCTTCCCAGGCGCGCTGCTGGGCAGGGGACAGCTCGTTGTCAAAGACGATGCACTCGGCCCCGGCATCGCGGGCGGCCTGCATCAGCTCCGCCGCCTTACCTTTGCCGATGAGGTGGCGCGCGGTCATTTCCCGGGCAAAAACCAGCTCGGCGGCCACCACTTCAATGCCCAGCGTCTCCACCAGCTCCTTCAGCTCTTCCAGTAAGTCGGAGGATTCTTGCGCTTTGCGGCGGTCAAAATAAGCCCCGACCAGAAAGGCACGTTCCACCTGCTGGGGCTTGTCGCGAATATCAAACATCGTCCACCTATACCCGGTCTGGCGCTCTTGCCAAGCACCGCCAGTTGCCCGCAGGCGGATTCCATGGCAAAGACCGTATCATGACGCGACGCCTCTTTGCCTTTCTTTGCCTTGTCTCCCTCGCCGCCTGCGGGCCGGTGGACCGGGAAGGCAGCCGCCTGGACGACTATGAAAACGACGCCACCGAGGCGCTCGTCCGGGAGGTCATCCGCACTCTGCCGGACACCAATCCCGGCGTGCCCAAGAGCTACTCCATCGCCCTGGGGGAAATCGTTCCCAACCGCGACTACACCGCCGCCAGCGTGCCGTTCATGAAGCGGTTTGATGATCTGAAGCTGCGCATCATCAGCGCCAGCGTGCTCACCACCGCCCCGCCGGACAACGCCATTGTGGACCCAGACCAGCGCATCGCCGTCTATGTGATCCAGGTCCGCCTCATGCGCCCCACCAGCGCCACCACCTGGGAATACGAAGTGGGCTGGTCTTACAAGAAGCTGTTCCAGCGCAAGAAATGGAAAGTGGACCTCGGCGGCGACAAGCCGGTGGTGACAGACCTGGGCGTGCTCGAAGGCAACTGGAAGCCATAGGTCTCCACCGGGAGACGCGCCGGGGGCAGAAAAAGCCGGACTCTCGGGAAGATGCGGAGGCGGGGCACCGTTTCCCCGTTTCGTTTCCTTCTTCCAGCCATGCGCCCTCTCACCCTCCTTGGTCTCCTGGCCGCCTTCAGCGGTCTCCTGCACGCGGCCGATACACCGGCCCAAGCCCCGGCTGCCGACCCCGCCAAACCGAAACCGAAAGCGGCGGCCAAAAAGCAGGCCCCAGCCGCCCCTGCGATCAAACCCACCCAGGCCAATGTGCCCTATGGCACCCATGAGCGCCAGGTGCTGGATTTCTGGAAGGCGGAGTCGGCAAAGCCCACCCCCCTGCTGTTTTTCATCCACGGCGGCGGCTGGATGGCCGGCGACAAGGCCCGGGTGGGCGGACTGGAAAAATACCTCGCGGCGGGTATCTCCGTCGTCTCCATCAACTACCGTTATGTGTCGCAGGCGCATGCCGCAGGGATCAAGCCGCCGGTGAAAGCCCCGCTGGAAGATGCGGCCCGCGCTTTGCAGTTCGTGCGCAGCAAGGCCGCAGAATGGAACATCGACAAAACCCGCATCGCTGCCTCCGGCGGTTCCGCCGGGGCCTGTTCCAGCCTCTGGCTGTCCTTTCATGATGACATGGCTGACCCAAAAAGCAGCGACCCGGTCGCCCGGGAGTCCACCCGCCTCTGGTGTGCTGCCGTCAGCGGCGCCCAGACCACCCTGGACCCCCAGCAGATGAAAGAATGGACGCCCAACAGCCGCTACGGCGGACATGCCTTTGGGTTCATCAACAGTGATCCGAAAAAGAAGGCGGACCAGTTCGCCGCCTTTCTGGCAGCGCGGGAAAGCGTACTGCCCTGGATCCAGGAATACTCACCCTATGCTTTGGTCACCCCGGATGACAGCCCCGTCTATCTGGCCTATTCCACCCCTCCCGCGCTGGGCAAAGAAGAGAAAGATCCCACGCACACCGCCAACTTTGGCGTGAAGCTGGAGGAAAAGCTGAAAAGCACTGGCGTTCCCTGTGAACTGGTCTATCCCGGTGCCCCAGAGGTGAAGCATCCTCAGATCACGGATTACCTGATCGAGAAGCTGAAGGCACCTTCGGCCAGATAGCAAAAACGGGGAGGGCAGCCCGGCGCGTTCGTTTTTTCATCTGGTCAAAATGAACGCCGCTAGGTACAAACGCCTCTGTGATGGCTAACAGCCCCCCAACCCCCATGAAAAACCTAGTCGTCCCCCTTCTTGGCGCGGTCAGCATCGTCTCGACCGGCGCCGTGGCCTGGCTTCTCGCCACGCCACCTTCGGTGGATCCGCGTACCGTCAAACTGGAAGCGGAACTGCAGGAAGCCCGCCAGACCATCGCCAAACTCAAGGCCGACCTGGCCAGCAAAACGGCGGCTCCTGCCGCAATCGCCAGTTCCTCGGGTGCCGCTTCTGCCGACCCGGCGGCCTCAGGCGGTTCTTCGAACCCCGCTGTCCCGGCTCCTCCGGCCAATTTCCGCGAAATGCTGAAAAATCCGGGCATGCGCACGCTCATCGAGCAGCAGCAGGCCGCCCAGATCGAAATTGGCTACGGCAAGCTGTTTGAACGCCTCCGTCTTTCTCCTGAGGAGCGGGAGCATTTTAAAAAGCTCCTCACTGCGCGACAGAAGGTGATGACCGACATCGGGCTGCAGATGATGGATTCCAATACTACGGATCAGAAGCGCCAGGAACTCATTGCCGAGTCCGAGCGCCAGCAGGCCGCCTATACCGACACCATCAAGCAATTCCTCAACCAGCAGCAGGACTATGCTGTTTTCCAATCATGGGAGCGGAGCCTGCCTGAACGCACCACGTTTGACGCCATCGGCCGCGGTCTTTTCAACGCCTCTGCCGAGCCTCTCAGCCCGGAGCAGGAGGAACGTCTCTTGAATCTCATGGCGGAAACCCGCGCCAGCAACAGCGGTCCCGGCATCAATGCCCAAACCAATGGCGATCCCTCCAAGGTCACTGAGGAAATGCTGAACCAGCAGATCGAACAGGTGAAGGCCCGGAACCAGATCATTCTGGAACGCGCCTCCGAATTCCTCACCCCCGGCCAGTTGCGGACCCAGCAGTCCTACCTGGACCAGGCGCTCACGCTGGCAAAGTCGGGCCAGTGGTTCCTTCGTGGCGCGGGGCGATAATCGCGCTATTCTGCGCTGAATGAAGTTTCTCCCGTTGCCTGTCTTCACCCTGGCTGCCCTGGCAGCCGGGGTCATTGCTCAAGCCGCGTCAGCCGCCCCGCTCAATGACAATCTGGCGGCTTACGCAGAGCTTCCGCCCAGCGGACCGGCCACATCCGGCAGCAACACAGGAGCGACTTTGGAGGCGGCCGAGCCGCTGCCTCCCGGTTACACTGCGCAGACTTACGCACGGTCTGTGTGGTACGGCTTGGAACTGGCAACGTCTGAGCCCAGCTGGTACGCCGTCGAAACTGCCGGCAGCGAATTTGACACTGTTCTTTCCATCTGGTCTGGCGATGACTACGAGACGCCTTTGAGCCTCGTCCACGTCAATGACGAGTCTGCCCAGGGCGGCGTGAGCCGTATCCTGTTTTATGCCAGTCCCTCCACCATTTATAAGGTGGCTGTTGCAGGTAAAGGGGCCTCCCAGCAGGGCAACCTGGCCATCCGCGCCGCAGTCAATGCGGCGGGGCCTTTTGCCCGGCTAAGTTCGGCCACTGTCACCCCCAGTGTGGATGTGACCCACGCCGCAGCGCAGGTGACTGCGACGTTTGAGATCTCGGCCAACTCGGAAATCGCCTCCGGCAGCTTTGTGCTTTTGAACCCGGACAATCTGACGGTGGCCAGCGTCCCTTTCAGCGGTGCCAACCGCATTGATGGCTTCATCGCGGAAGGAACCTACCGTGTCACCGCCACCGTCCCCCAGGGCACTCCTGCCGGGACCTACCGCTGGAAGCTGCAAATGACGAGTTCCCACAGCACCCCGGCGATTGTTTCCTATGGCCGCGAAGCTCTGGCCCCGGCCCCGGCGGGAGCTTTGCAAACCATCACCATCCAGAACACGGCAGCGCCGGACACTTACACGCCCTGGGCGGCTGCCAACGGTCTGGAGGGATCCAGAACGGCTCCGCAGGAAGACTATGACCTGGACGGGCTGCAGAACCTGGCGGAATTCGCTTCTGGCCTGGATCCGCAGCAGCCGCTGCACAGCGCTTTTCTCGTGAACGGAAACCAGTTGCTCCAGCCCGGCCTGCCCCAGATCAAGGTGGTGGGCACGGGAAACCAGCGCCGCCTTCGCGTGGAGTATGTGAAGCGGCTCAACGACAGTTCTCTGACTTACAAGGTCCAGTTCAGCAGCGATCTGGTCACTTGGGCAGATGCCAACCAGCCCACCTCTTCCATCGCCGGGAATGCCACGCATGAAGTGCTGGCCGTTGAGGATGCCGTTGCAGTTCCTGCACGGAGCCGCCGGTATGCCAGGGTTCAGATTGCCCGGTGACCCTCAGGCTCCATTCGCATCGCTTGGGAGAAACGACGAGGATGGGCCGTATTGGGTAGCTGGCTGCCGATGCCTGCTGGCACGCAGTTTTGCCCCATGAGAAAATCCAAAATTCGTCAGAAGCTGGATGCCGGACAGGTGGCACGTGTTTGCTGCCTGGGGTCCAATGTTCCTTATTATCCCCAGATGGCCGCCCACTTTGGCTATGATGCGGTGTGGATGGATGGTGAACATCGCGGATGGGGCACCCGGGAAGTGGCAGATCTGGTGGCCCGCCATCATCTGGCGGACATTGACTGCCTGTACCGCCCGCCCACCCTTGAAAAAACCGGCCTGTCCCGCCTGCTGGAAGATGGTGTCTCGGCGCTGATGATCCCGCAGGTGAACGATGTCGCGCGGGCTCGTCAGTTGGTCGAGGCCACCAAGTTCCCGCCGCTGGGAGATCGCGGGCTGGACGGCTCCGGCATGGACTCCGGTTTCTGGATTCAGCGCGGGCCGGACTACACCCGCCAGCGGAATCATGAGACGGTGCTCATCCTCCAGATTGAGACTCCGGCCGCCCTGGAGAGCATGGAGGCCATCGCCGCCTTGCCGGGAGCTGACGCCTTGTTTTTAGGTCCTGGGGACCTTTCTCTTCGCCTCGGTTGCACCGCCTCCATCCGCGATCCCAAGATCCACGAGGCCGTGGAGCGCATGGCCGCCGTGTGCAAGACCCATGGCAAACCCTGGGGCTTCCCGGTGGGCAACATCGAGGACGCCCGCACGGTGGTGGAGATGGGCTGCCAGATCCTCTGCCTGGGCAACGAGTTTTGGGCCGTTCACGACCATCTGAAATTCCATGGAGAACAGCTCCAAAACCTGCTCGGCTGACCCCGCCCCCTCCCCGTTGCCGTACACCGACGCCAAGCCGGTCGGCGCGGCGGATTTCTATGCCGCCGTGAACGCCACGTTCCGTTTTGTCGAGTGCAAGCTGGGGCGTGAAGGGTTGCTGCGCTACTGGAAGGAGATGGGCCTGCATTACTATGCCCCGGTGACAGCCCGCTGGGCTGCGGGAGGCCTGCCGGAAGTCGCCCGTTACTGGACCGCCTTTTTCGCCGCTGAACCCGGCTCTGAGGTGGAAGTTTTTGAAGAGGCGGAAGAAGTGCGGGTCGAAGTCCGGACCTGTCCCGCCATCCGTTTTTTGCGGGAGCACGGGCGCGAAATTGTCCCCTCGTTTTGCCAGCACTGCTACCACGTCAGCACCGCCATGGGGGAGGGCGCAGGCATGGACATGCGCCTGTCCGGTGGCAACGGCTCCTGCACCCAGCGTTTTGCCAAAACCGGACACTTCCCCACGCCTCAGGCGGAGGCAGACATCCTGACCGCTGGGTGAGAAAAAGAAAAACGGCCTCTGTTGCCAGAGGTCGCCGGTCTAACCAATAGGATTTAAAGGCTCTTCGCTCAGCCCACCAGCTTGCGGGCTTCGGCCAGCGCGGCATCGAGTTGGGAGGCGTCCTTGCCGCCGCCACGTGCGAAGTCGGGTTTGCCACCGCCTTTGCCGCCGACAATCGGGGCAATGGTCTGGATGATCTTGCCTGCCTGCACCTTGGCCTGGAAGTCTTTCGACACCGTGGCCATGAGCGTGACATTGCCGCCGAAGCTGGAACCCAGCACGGCCACGCCGTTGAAGCTGCCTTTCAGGGCGTCGTTCACAGCCATCGCATAGTCGGCATCCACCTCGCCCAAGTTGGCGATGAGGGCATTGTTTTCGGCTTTGGAGATCAGGTCTTTAGCCTTGATGGAAGCTTCGCGCTGCTGGGCGGCCTTGAGGGCTTTTTCCAGTTCCTTCTGTTGGGCCAACAGGTTTTCGATCTTCTTCTCCAGATCGCTCACGCCCTGGGAACCCACCTTGCCAGCCAGCAGTTTCAGCAGGTCAGCATCGGCGCGGGCGGCGTTGTAAGCTTCCAGTCCGGCAATGGCTTCGATACGGCGCACACCGGCGGAGGAGGCACCTTCGCTGACCAAGCGGAACAGGCCGATCTCGCCCGTGTAGCGTGTGTGGGTACCGCCGCAGAGTTCCATGCTGTAACCGTTCAAAGCGTGGGCCTTGCCACCGATCTGCACCACACGCACATTCTCCGGATACTTCTCGCCGAAGAGCTGCATGATGCCTGTGTTGTTTTTGGCTTCAGCGTAGGGGATTTCAGACCAGGAAACGCTGTCGTTGGAAACGATGCGCTCATTGACCAGACGCTCGATGTCGGCGAGCTGGCCAGGGGTGAGGGCGGCGCTGTTGAAGTCGAAGGTCAGCTTGTCAGGAGACACGTTGGAACCCTTCTGGGTTGCGTCCTGGCTTACCACTTCATGCAGGGCCCAATGCAGCAGGTGAGTGGCGGTGTGGTGACGCTCGATGGCGTGACGGCGGGCGGCATCCACTGCCACCTTCACTGCAGCACCCGTGGCCGGGGCGTCTTCGCCTCCGATGAAGTGCAGCCAGGTGTTGCCCACCTTGGTCGTGCTGGTGATCGGATAGGCATCAGCACCGAGGATGATCTGGCCGCTGTCGCCCACCTGACCGCCCATTTCGGCATAACAAACACTTCTGTCGAGAACCACGGCAGTTTGGTCCTTGCCCTCCTTGTCCTTGAGGGACACGACTTCAAGCACGTTGGCATCGTTCTGCAGAGACTCAAAGCCGAGGAATTGTGTAGCGCTCTTGGTCTCGATTTCGCTGACAGAAACGACCAGCTTGGTCTTTGCACCAGCTTCACGGGCACGTTTTTTCTGTTCGTCCATGAGGACCTCAAAACCCTTGGTATCCACCGTCAGGCCGCGCTCGCGGGCCAGCAGTTCCGTAAGGTCGAGAGGGAAACCAAAGGTGTCGTAGAGCTGGAAAGCGAAGTCGCCTGAGATGGCGGGCTTGGCAGCAGCTTCGCTTTCAAAGAGAGCCATGCCACGGTCCAGTGTGCGGTTAAAGGCTTCCTCCTCCACCTTCAGCACGTTCTTGATCTGGTCCTTGCGGGCGCGCAGTTCAGGGAACACATCGCCCATATGTTGGGCGAGCACGTCCACCAGTTTGTAGAAGAAGGGTTCTTTGAATTCCAGGGTACGGCCATACTTCACGGCGCGGCGCAGGATGCGGCGCAGAGTGTAGTTGCGGTCGCTGTTGCCGGGCTGGATGCCATCGGCAATGGAGAAGCTGAGCGTGCGCAGGTGGTCGGCGATGACGCGGAAGGCCACGTCAATCTTCTCCTGCTCCGTCACCGGGATGACATGGCCCTGCTCATTTGGCAGAGGCAGCGTGCTCTGGTAGTGCTTGCCGCTGAGGCGGGTCAGTTCATCGAAGATCGGCTTGAAGACGTCCGTGTCGTAGTTGCTGATCTTGGCGGTCTCGAAGTCGGTGAAATTCTTCGTGCCCTGGATGATGGAGGTGATGCGCTCAAACCCCATGCCGGTATCCACGTGCTGGGCGGGCAGGGGATCGAAGGTCTTGTCAGGGTTGGCGTTGTACTGGATGAAGACGTTGTTCCAGATTTCGATGCAGCTTGCATCGCTGCCGTTCACCAGCTTGGCACCCGCGCGCTGGCGGTCTTCGTCGAGGTTGATCGGGCCGGGGGTAAGGTCGATGTGGATCTCCGTGCACGGTCCGCAGGGGCCGGTGTCGGCCATCATCCAGAAGTTGTCCTTCTTGTTGCCGTTGACGATGTGGATTTCGGGATCGAGGCCCACGGAACGGAATTTTTCGGCCCACAGTTCCCAGCTTTCCTGGTCGCGCTCGGCCGGGTCACCTTTGCTCTTGTCGGGCTGGTAGATGGTGGCGAAGACACGGCTCGGCGGGAACTTGAAGCGCTCCACGATCAGCTCCCAGCTCCAGGCGATGGCTTCCTTTTTGAAGTAGTCGCCAAAGGACCAGTTGCCCAGCATCTCAAAGAAAGTGTGGTGGTAGGTGTCCAGGCCCACGTCCTCAAGGTCGTTGTGCTTGCCACCGGCGCGGATGCACTTCTGGGTGTCGGCTGCGCGGGTAGGCAGGCCCTTGTGCAGCACGCCCGGCCAGGTATCCACATCCGCCTGGCGCTCGCCCAGGAAAATGGGCACAAACTGGTTCATGCCGGCGTTGGTGAAGATGCGGGCACCGTCGCGGCTGGTGTAACCCACGTTGTCGCTGGGGACGATGGTGTGCTGCTTTTCCTTGAAGAAATCGAGGAAAGTCTGGCGGATCTGGGCGGCGGTGGGGACGGCGGACATGGCAGAAAGGGCGCGCACTATGGCGGAGGATCGGCATTTCACCACGAAAAATACGGGGGCCACCCCGGGGAACCGTAGGTGCCGGGCAGACTTTCCGCCTCTGCCGCTTGCAGTGCGGGCCATCCCACGGCATCAGCAGGCGATGCTTCGTGGTGCTGAACAATGGCTTTTCTCCTACCTGACCCGTGAGCGGCATTCGCGCCGGATCTCGCCGGAGCAGCCGCTGCACGCCTGCATTGCCATCTGCGACCATTTTGAACCTCTGCACCACACGGACAAGTCGGGCGCACTGAAGGCCATTGGCGACTGGCAGACGGCCTGGCCGGAGATGGTGAACTCGTTCCGTGACAGTGGCGGGCGCGGTCCGCGCCACAGCTTTTTCTACCCGGTGGAACAGTATGATGCGGACTTGATCGCCCCGGTCGCAGATCTTTGCGCCCAAACCGGCAGCGAGGTGGAAATCCACCTGCACCATGACAACGACACCGAGGAAAGCGTGACCAAGCTGCTACTGGATGGCGTGCGTGATCTCAGCCGCCATGGGTTGCTCAGCCGCGCTGCCGACGGCACGTCGCGCTACGCCTTCATCCACGGCAACTGGGCATTGGACAATTCGCGTCCAGATGGCCGCTGGTGTGGGGTTTCCAACGAACTCACCGTTTTGAAACGCACGGGCTGCTATGCCGACCTCACCATGCCCAGCGCTCCGGACGGCTGTCAGACACGGACCGTCAACTCGGTGTACTACGGCCAGGAAGACGGCTGCCCCAAATCCCACGACCGGGGTACTCGGGTGGAAGCGGGCAAGACGGCTGCCCTGCGGGACAGAGACGACCAGCTTTTGCTGATTCAGGGGCCGTTGGGGCTCAACTGGCAGCGGCGTAAATGGGGGCTGCTCCCTCGCCTGGAGAACGGAGATCTCACCGGGGCCAATCCGCCCACGGTGGAGCGGCTGAAACTCTGGCTGCAGCTTTGCCCGCGCGTGAAGGGTGGGGCCCCCTGGGTGTTCATCAAGCTGCACACCCACGCCGGGATTCCGCAAAACTACCGCACGTTACTCGGCCAGGCGGCCAGGCAATTTTATTCAGGTCTGGCGGCGCTTGCCCAGTCTCTGCCCGGGTTCCACTACCATTTTGTGACCGCCCGGGAGATGGCCAATCTCGTCCATGCGGCTGAGGATGGCAAAACGGGCAGCCCTGCGGACTGGCGAGACTACCGGTACGCCCCGCCTCCGGTTTTGCAGTCCCGCTGAGGCTGGCCCGGGGCTTGGTCTGCCTAACCCACCAGTCTTAGCAGATACCGAACTTCTTCCTGCCAGTCGTCCCCTTCCACAGTCTGCTGTACCAGACGCTGGAACTCATGCGCTGCTTCTTTGCGCAGGCGGTGCAGGCTGACTTTAAAGTCCGTCATGTTCGGCAGACCTGCTTTCTCGGCCAGTTCGGCAGAAGAGAGTGTCTGGTCTTTGATCTCCCCCAGGATGAGCGGGTGCAGGGTCTCATACACGGCCAGACGCTGGCGGTAGCGGTAGGAACAGCGCAGAGTGTCCAGGACCTGCTGCCAGAGCTGGCGGGCAAAGCTGCGGTCGAAGGCCAGTTCCGGGTTGTCCGGGTCTTCATTGGCGTGGCGCAGGTAGTGGTGCTCCGCCAGGGTAAAATCCAGGGACACATGCTCCACCCCGCCCCCGCGCATCTGGGTTTGCTGGCGGGCGAGGGAACTGGAGACGCGACGCCTGAAAATGGTGATGATCCAGGTCCGCAGCCTCCCTTGGGCGCCGTCATACGTGGCAAATCCTTCCGTGTGGAGCAGGATATGCTGGAAAAAATCCTGCACGGCATCGGCGGCCGAATGCTCGTTCATGCCTGTCCGGCGTGAAAACTCATACAGCGGCAGCCAGTACCGCCCGGCAACGAGGCGGATGGCTTCGGCGCGCAAGGAGTGGTCCGTACTGCGCAGCCTGCCCACCAGCGTGAGGCTGGTTTCCGGAAAACCGTCTTGGGCGGGAGTATTTGACACAGGGCGGAGAAGTGTGTTGTTGCTATTCAATGCCGGATTGCAGGAAGATGAAGCCGGATTTTCTGTTAAGCGACGACGAATTTGCGCCTGGTTTCTTAATGAGATGAACTTAGAACGTCTCAACCTCGAAAAGGACGAAGTGCCTTCATTTCAAGCGATTGTGGAGCAAGGCCTGCAGTCTCCGCAACCCTGCGATGTGGATGTGGCACTCAGGCCGGATTGCATTTCTCCGGACATTTTAAGCCGTTTGCTCCCCCAATATCAAGGATGGGAATTTTTAGGGATGGGTGGAATGGGGGTGGTTTACAAAGCCTGGCACCGGGAATTGCATCGTTGGGCGGCGGTCAAACTGCTGTCACCCGCTCTGGGAACAGATGCGCGAGCCATGGCCCGTTTTCAGAACGAGGCGGCAGTGCTTGCCCAGCTGCGTCACCCTAACATCGTGCCCGTGCACGACTTTGGTTGCGAGGGCGAGGTGGCCTGGCTGGTGATGGACTTCGTCAATGGCGTCCCGCTGCAAAAGTGGGCGCTTCAACAGCCGCGAAAACCTTCCGAACTGGCACGGATGGTGGCCAAGATCGCCCGTGCAGCCGGGGTCGCGCATGCTTCAGGCATTACCCATCGGGATCTCAAGCCGGGCAACATTCTCATTGTGAATGACGAACCCGTGCTGCTGGATTTTGGCCTGGCCCAGAACAGTGGCGCACCAGAGGACATCCGCCTCACCCAGGTGGGAGAACTGGCCGGAACGGTGGCTTATCTCGCCCCTGAGCAGGTGGAGCCCTCCCTGGGCCTGCCTTCACCCTCGACGGATGTGCACGCCTGCGGGGTGATTCTGTTTGAACTGCTGGCCGGCCGTCTGCCACGGACCGGCCTTGTCGGCCAGATCATCACCCGCCTGCATGAGGATGATCGTCCGCCCCGGCTCAAGTCAGTGGCCGCCTCTGTCAGCCGGGAACTGGATGCCATTTGCTGGCTCGCTATGCAAAAACGCCCTGAAGACCGGTATGCCAACGGCATTTCGCTGGCCGAAGACCTGGAACGGTTTTTGGACGGCCGACCTGTCAGGGCGAAAAACCCGGATGCCGTGGACATGGCCTACCTCTTCGTGCGGCGTTATCCCTGGGCCGTGGCCGCCACGGGAGTGGTTTTGCTGGCGGTTCTGATGACCGGTTGGTCAGCCATGCGCATGCAGCACAGCCAGCACAAGGCGCGGTTGCTTTCCCAGATCAACCGCCAGCTCACCGAGCATGAGTGGACCCTGGACCGGCTGGCGCTGGTGGAAACCCTGCTCCTGGAAATGCATGAGGTGGATACCGTGCTGGAGAGACATCTGAACGAAGACATCTTAAAGCGGACGGAACGCGCCATCCTGGAGCGTCTGGACGCACCCCGCCTCACGGACAGGCAGGGGCAGGAAGTGGAAGAACTGCTGCATTTCCTCAGTGACAAGCAGCATCCCCGTAGCGCCAGCCTGGTGCAGCGCTGGCGTGCGCGGGAATCTGCCTGGCAGCCGGTGGTCGATCTCCAAAGCCCGATCACGCCGGATGCCGCACGCGCTGTTTTCCGGCCCGGAAGCTGGGAGGTAAACCTGGGCTGCCTGACGGCAGTGCCCGCCCGGCAGGAGGAGACCTGGAGCACCCTCGTCAGCCACATCCGCCTCGCCGAGTCGGTGGAGGTCGAAATGGAATACGACGACCGCTGGCAGGAGGCCAAGGCTTGCGGGATGACTTTGCGGATCCCCCTGCTCAAGGATCTGCGTTTCATGATGTTCAAGGCCGACCGTTTTACCCAGTACCGGCCTGAGTTTGAGAATCCTGAGCAGGCCCAGGTCATGGCCATCTTGTCGGAAGGGGAACCCTTGGTCTATGCCGTGCTGCCCAAAGAGGTGAGGGATGCCCGTCATCTCACTCTGCGCTGCCGCTATGAAAACGGCGATGTGTTTTTCAGCGCCAACCACCTTGAGCCGCTCCACTACACCAACGTGTTTGAGCTGGCCCGCCCGCTGGCAGATGCCAATTTCACCGTTCTGCTGCCCACCCAGACGCGCCTTGCCCGGTTGGAGGTCCGGCAGCGGCAGAATTCAGCGCCCGCGACGCCTCTGGCAAAGGCGGATGACCTTGTAGGGCAGGGAAAACCGCAGGAAGCCCTGGCGATTTACGAGAAGTATCTTCACCGTGATGATGTCAAAACCGAATGCCTCTACAAGCAGGCGGCCTGTCTGGAGGCGCTGCAAAAGCCAGCCGAGGCGCTGACCCTCTGGCAGCAGGTAGCGCGCTGGGGCAACCAGCCGTGGAAAAGCCTGGCGATGTACCAGCTCTGGCGCTGCCACCTCATCCAGGGAGATCTGGAAACGGCCAATTCCTGGTTCGACCTGCTCCTCGCGGGTGACCCGCCAGAGATGGTCCAGGCGGGCATTCCCACCGGTGACCGGCTTATCCTGAACCAGCATTATCTGCCTGTGACGCGCAGCCTGAACTGCCTGAAAGCCCGGCCGCAGGACATGGCCTTGCTGGATCGTGCAGTGCGGGTGCAGCAGTTTCTGGGGGCCTCTCCCGCCCAGCTGGCAGTGCGCACGGCCATGGCTTTTCACTTTGCCGGCCGGGATGCCCGCGCGCGCCAGCTTTTTAACCAGGCAGCCATCTCGGTGCGGGCTTCGGCCTCGCTGCCTGGGGGAG
>DASWXG010000312.1:0-5682 GCA_036405615.1 Prosthecobacter sp.
GTTGTTGTTGTAGGTGCTGCCTGAAGAAGTGGCCGTTGGCGGAATGGGGTTGCCGAAATTGTCATAGGTGACGGTGTAGGAAACCTCTCCGAACTGGGGATCGTTGCCGCTCCACAGGGGTTTGTTGCCACGCAGAACAAACTCTTCGTTGTCAGCCGCCATGGTCAGCGTAACCAAGCTGGGGTTGGGGGTGATGGCGGGATTGATTTGTTTGTCCAGCCAGTTTTCCAACCCCTTCAGGTAGGTCTGACCGCCGTCCAGGGCGAGGGTCACCTCGGCTTGTACCTCGGCATAGAGTTCCGGGGTGGGGCCGTAGGTGGTTTGTTCGAGGAAACGGTAGATGTCGCGCTCGATGGCGGCGGCGTTCAAGGCGGCCCACTCGGCGCTGCCGTAGGCGGGCGCATTGTGCAGAGCCGGATTGTAGGTGAAGGTGGTGGAGCCGGTGGCCTTGTTGAAATAGCCGCGGATCTCGCCTGTGGGGTTTTCTGTGGTGGTGATGCTGATGTAGAGCTGGCCCGAGTGCAGTGCATTGAGCATGGCCTGGTCGGTCACTCGGGTCTGGGCGGCGCGGATGGGCCAGGATCTGCCTGAAACCTGGCCGAGGCCGATGTTCACAATTTCCAGATCGCCATCCACCCGCAGGTAAGCGGTGTTTTGGGGCGAGGTGAGATTGCTGAAGTTAAGGCTGATGAGGGCTTCGTCATTGTTGCCTTCCACCAGGGCTGTGGCGATGCCTGTGGCCGTGGTGGTGACACCCGCCTCCTTGCCCAGGTAGGCGACGAAGAGGGTGCGGTTGGCCTCATTGGCCGGGTTGGCGTCCTGGATGAGGGCGGTGGCGGAGAGCGGTGCGCTGGCCGGGCCGCTGCCGGGGCGGGAGATGTTGACGGTCAGCAATTCGGGCACCTCTGCCGCACTGTCCTGAACCGGCGTGACGACAATGTCCATGGTGCTGGCTCCAGCCGGCAGGACGATGTTGCCCGTGGCACTGCCTGAAATCTGTCCACCCGCTTGGTTGACGGCGAGCGTGTAGTCTGTGGCCGAGGCTGTACCTGCGGTGGGGCTGGGATTCGGGGTGGTGGCAAAGGGCAGGGTGAGCCGGACTGAACTTTTGTCGGCTGCGCGGCTGAGCCGCAGCCTTGCGGTCGTGCCTTCCTTTTCACTGGCCTCTCCCTGGGCGGCGACGGTGGTCGCGGTCAAAGAATACAGGCTGGCGAGGGTGTCACTGTCCGTCGCGGTGCCGCCGGAGGCGTTTGACGGGCTGCTGGCCAGGGTGGGGTCCGTGCCGGTGATGGCTTCTGCCCAATCGTTGACCCCATCACCATCCGTATCCACGTCCGAGATTTCCACCTTGTAAAACTGGCGGTCCTCGACCGGTGTGCGCGGGGCGTGAAAGGTCAGCTGGGCACCTGTGCCCGTGACGGCCTCGCCCACGTTTGTCCAGGTGGGGCCGCCCGGAGCATTGCTGCTCAGCAGCTGGTACCGTTTACCGGAGGCGGAGGGAATTTTGACAACGATGTCGCTTTCGGCGAGTGCCGTCTCGGCAATCCGGAGGTTGTCTTCCGGGTCGAGAGGGTTTGTGCCCGCCTGGCTTTCCTGGAAATTGGTCTGGCCGTCATTGTCGCTGTCTGCGCCGGGTGTGAGCGCCCAGGCATTGAAACGCTGCTGCCAGACGTCGCAGAGGCCGTCCCCATTGTAGTCAGTGGCCGCAGAAACCGGCAGGGCGCAGCCCAGCAAGGTGCAAAGCGCCAGGGTTTTTGCGTGTGGCCGGAAGTGGGTGGAACGCATGACGGAAAGTGTGGGTGAAGTGGGCGCGGCCTGTTCAGCCTTCCCCGCTGCCGAAAGGGCAGGGGAGTCCTTCGTTTTAACAAAAAGTGCAAAACGCCGTCAATCCCGTTTTTGGCCCTCAGGGCATTGTCACACAACCCGGTCTCCTGTTGTGAGAAGCAGGTGGAACAGTCCGGCCGGTGCGCCGGAGAACTCTGTCAGGCGGGCTATTTCGGTAAAACGCCCTTCAGCGCAGCCGCCCAAATGGCATAGCCCTTCTCGCTGGGATGCACTCCGTCTGGCATGACTTCCTTGGAGAGTGTGCCGTCGGCCTCCAGCCATTGGGCCGTCGTGTCCAGATAGGTGACACCGGGCTTCTTGCCCAGAGGGGCCAACTGCCGGTTGATTTCGGCCAGCAAGGCACGCTTTGGATCGGTGGCGGCTTTGCCGCGCGGGAAGATGCCCATGAGGATGATCTTTGCCCCGGGGCATTTGGCCTGGGCCTGGTCAATGATGAGGCCGACACCCTGGGCGATTTCCGTCGGGCTGCTGTCCCGGGCGTTGGGAGTCTTGGAGGTGTTGTTGGTGCCGATGTGGATGACGATGGCCTTCGGGTGCAGGCCGTCGAGCTCGCCCAACTGGATACGTTTCAGTACATTCTGGGTGCGGTCCCAGCCGAACCCCAGGTTCAGGACACGGCGCTGGCCGAACAACTCTTTCCAGGCCTGCGTGCCCCGGTTTCCTTTGGGCGCGCCATCAGGAAGGCCTCCCCAGAAATGGGTGATGGAGTCGCCGATGAGCACAATCTCCGGATTGACCTCGTCTTTGATCTTCATCACGGCGGCATGGCGGTCAGCCCATTCGTAGCCGTCCTTTTCAATTTTCCCGGTGGGAATGATGGCCGTGTTCACGGAAGTGAGCGTTGGCACCACCTTGGCAATGGAGGATGCCACCTGCTCGGCGAGACGGTCGTAACCTGCGTTGCTGAAATGAACATCCTTGGGGTTCTGATATTGGGCCAGGTCAGGTTTGATCCAGGTGTAAAGGTCATCCACGGCGATGCCGTGTTTCTGCATGATCTTGGCCGCCACTTCATTGCGCGCGACCAGGTCGGCGTCTGTGGCATCCTTCATGCCGCCTTCAGCGACTGGGGTGGTGCTGGCCCAGATGATTTTGGCCCCGGTCGCTTTCAACTGGCTGGCAAGGCTGTCCAGGCGCTGCTCATAGTCGGCCAGCGGGGTCTTGCGGTCATGGATGCCGAAATTGAAATGGATGATGTCCCATTTGCCTTCGCCAAGCCACACGGGCAGTTTTTTCAAAGCATTGGCCGTGGGGCCGCAGTTTTCCGGGGCACGGTGCAGATTGGCCATCCCGGTGAGCGCCTTGCGTGTGGCCAGCGTGTAGCCCCGGGAAATGGAATCGCCGATGAGCAGCACGCGCGGCAGCTTGGGATCGTCCTTCACGTAGTCCCAGGCGGTGACGCGTCCGGCCAGTTTGTCCTTCTGGTACAGGGGCAGGTAGAAACCCATGCCGAGGTTCTGCTCCAGCACGGTTTCCCAGGCTTGCTGCTCAGGGGGGAGGGTGGCCTTCCAGGCGGCAAACTTCTCATTCAGCACCTTTTGTTCGGCGGCTTTCTGTTCTGCCGCCGCCTTCTTTTGAGCCTCCGCCTCCTTGGCGTTGGTGGGTTCATTGCCGGCTGCGTGCAATGGCAGGCCGAGCAGGAGGAGTGAGGCGAAGGGGGAAACGAAACGGCGCATGATGAAGAAAGCAGAACGGCTAAAGCGGGGAGGTTTCATCGGCCAAATCATAGTCGGACAAGGCCGGGGCAAAAAAAGAGGGACGTCTTGCGACGTCCCTCCGTGAGGTTTTGAAGTTGGGTGCCGGGCAGCGGATTACTGACCGCCTGGACGCCAGTCTTCGGTGGCGAACTTGAAGGCCTGCTCCAGACCGACGAGGTCGGTGCTTGGGCGGAGGGCTTCGAACGCCTGGCTTTCCTTCTGGATTTCGGCGTCGCTGTAGTTCATGGCCTTGATGGAGAGGCCAACGCGGCGCTCCACTTTGTCCACCTTGATGACGCGGGCTTCCACTTCGTCGCCGACGTTGATGACGTCCTTGACCTTGGCCACGTGCTCTTCGCTGAGCTGGGAGATGTGCACCAGGCCGTCGATGTCGCCTTCGAGTTCCACGAAAGCGCCGAAGGAGGCGATCTTGGCGACCTTGCCCTTGACGACGTCGCCCACTTTGAAGCGGTTGTCGATTTCGGACCATGGGTCGGTCTCAAGCTGCTTCATGCCCAGGCTGATGCGCTGGTTGGCCTTGTCGATACCAAGCACGGTGGCTTCCACTTCCTGGCCCTTCTTGAGCATTTCGGAAGGATGGTTGACCTTGCGGGTCCAGCTGAGGTCGGACACGTGGATCATGCCGTCGATGCCTTCTTCCAGTTCCACAAAGGCACCATAAGCGGTGAGGTTGCGGACCGGGCGGGTAAGCACAGTGCCGATCGGGTAGCGGACGTCGATATCGTCCCAAGGATTGGAGTCCAGCTGGCGGACGCCAAGGCTGATCTTGCGCTCTTCCTTGTTGATGCCAAGCACCACGGCCTGGATTTCCTGACCGACCTGCAGCACGTCGGAAGGACGGGCGATGCGCTTGGTCCAGGAAAGCTCGGACACGTGGACGAGACCTTCCACGCCTTCTTCCACTTCGCAGAATGCGCCGTAGGCGACCAGCTTGGTGACCTTGCCCTTGACGGTCTGGCCGACAGGGTAGCGGGATTCGATGTTTTCCCAAGGATTGTTCTGGAGCTGCTTGAGACCCAGGGAGACGCGCTCTTTCTCGCGGTTGACTTCCAGGATGACGACGTCCAGGCGCTGACCGATGCCCACCATTTCGGTAGGATGGTTCAGGCGGCCCCACGACATGTCGGTGATGTGAAGCAGGCCGTCCATGCCGTTGAGGTCCACGAACACACCGAAGTCGGTGATGTTCTTGACCACGCCGACGACTTTGTCGCCAGGGCTGACGGAGTCCAGGAACTTCTGGCGCTGTTCGGCGCGCTCGGCCTCGATGACTTCGCGGCGGGAAAGGACGATGTTTTTGCGGTCGTCGTTGATCTTGACGATCTTGAATTCGAACACCTTGCCGACGTACTCGTTGAGATCCTTCGGCGGGATGATGTCGATCTGGCTGCCGGGCAGGAAGGCCTCGACGCCGACGTTGACCATGAGGCCACCTTTGACGACGGATTTGACCTTGCCTTTGACGAGTCCGCCATCGCGGAACACGGAAGCGATCTTCTCCCAGTTCTGTTTGTAGGCTGCCTTCTCCTTGGAGAGAACGACCATGCCTTCGTCGTTTTCCAGTTTCTCGAGGAGGACTTCGACCTCGTCGCCGACCTGGATGTCTTCGTCTTCAAACTCGTTGGCGGGGATGGCGCCTTCGGATTTGTAACCGATGTCCACAAGGACGATCTGCGGTTTGATTTCGAGGATCCGGCCTTTGACAATGGATCCTTCGGAGAGTTCACGGAAGGATCCTGCGATCATCTCCGCGAGTGTGCTTGCGCTCATGTATGTATGTGGGTTGGGAGTGCTGGATGTGATAACCGCGCACGGCCTCCCACTCCTGAGGGCTGCGGCGGGCTGATGTCCCGCACAGCCAGAGGGCCACCGGACAAAAGGGCCGCCATTGTCGGGTGCGGACGGCATTTCGCAAGGGGAAAAGAAGGGCCGCCGTAAATGGCAGCTTTTCCCCTTTTACGACGGCAGTTGAATGCTGACGCCCTCTGTTTTCATGGAAAACAGGCTCAACTCAGCCCAAAAATCCAGGGGATAGAGGAGGTTACAGCGTCTTCCGGTTCGCAAGCAGTCCGGCTTTGAGCTCCTGGATTTTGTCATCTGCTTTCTGAATCAGCGGGTC
>DASWXG010000313.1:0-9662 GCA_036405615.1 Prosthecobacter sp.
GAACAGCAGGCCTGGCACTTCCTGGCCCGGGAAGGCGATGCTCCAGCGCATCAGCAGCATGAGGAAAAAGCCCAGGAGCAGGAACAGCAGGCCGCTCAGCGCGTACTGAACACCGATGACCTTGTGGTCACAGGAGAAGATGTACTTGCCGATGAATCCCGGCTCGTGGTGGTCGTGCGCATGATCAGCTCCATGGGAGTGATCGTGAGTGTGGGCGGCGGCGCTCATAGGATGAATGAAAAAGTCAGGAAATCGTGGGGGGCGGCGGGCGTCAGGCCAGGGCTTGGCAGAGGGCCGTTACTTTCAGCAAAGAACGATGGCTCAGCGGCTGCCGGGCCATCGCGGGGAGGGCTTCATCTCCGGCGCAGGACAACACGGGCTGGAAGGCTGCCTGGGGCACCTTGCGAGCGGCGGATTGCCTTGTGCAAAACATGAAGGGAAGGAAACTCATTACTTGGCGGCTGCAGGGGCGGTGGCACCAGGGCCTGCAGGAATGTCTCCGGGGACATTTTTGTCTTTGAAAGCCTCAAGGTCAGCCATGGTCCACTGGCTGGCGCGCTTTTCTTCGGAACGAACTTTTTCGACCATCTCCTTGGTCACCATGGTGGCTTCGTTGCCCCAGTTGTTGCGGATGTAGGTCAGCACGTTGGCGAGGTCGCCTGCCGACATGGCCGCACCGAAGCCCTGCATGCCGCCGGGGAAGTTGTAGTTCTGGCCTTTCACTGTGACCTGGCCGGTAAGGCCATGCTGGACCACGCGGATCAGACGTTCCGTACCGCCGAGCACCCACTCAGAACCGGCGAGAGGAGGATACTGGCCGGCGATACCGAGGCCGCTGCCCTGATGACAACCGCCGCAAACGGCATAACCGCTGGCACCTTTTTTCATGGCGACCTGGAAAGGATCTGCCTGCACATCTCCACCGGGCCCGGAGCCGCGGGGATCTGCACCACCCAGCTTGTTGCTGGTAAAGGGGTTGCTGACGTCAAAGCTGAAACCGCCGGTCATCGGACCCAGCTGGCCGCCAGCGATGATGGCGATGATCATGAACAGGAAGATGACCCAGACGGGGGCAGGTTCCTGGCCTGCGGCCTGATCGTTCTTCTCACGCTTCACGGCTGCGTGAAGGCGGTCGAGATCGTTGCTGTCTGGATTGGGGAAAGAGGAGGGAGCGCTCATGGGCGGGGGTCGCGAGTGTCCTTGGGTTATTTCTTGGCGGCGGCAGGAGCAGCTGCGACGGCGGCGGAATCGCCAGGGATCGGATAGTCTTTCTTCAGGGAGAGGAGGTAGTCCACCAGAGCTTCAGCTTCAGGCGTGGGGACGACTTCGTAACCTTCCTTGATGGCGAACTTCTTCGGCAGTTTCAGAGCCTTGCTGGAAACCTGGCCCTGGGCCAGACGCTCAACATAGAGATGCTGGAAGGAAGGCATGTTAGACCAGTCGTGAAGGGAGCGGGGAGCATACAGCATCTGGTGGATGACTGCACGGTCAGGGGCACGCCAGCCGTAGTTGGCGAGATCCGGGCCGCTGCGCTGCACGCCAAGGAAAGCGTAAGGCTCGCCGAGGTAGTCACGAAGGGTGTTGGAGCGGACAGGAGCCGGTGGGCGGGCATCTTGGTCAGAACCCCAGCCTTTGCGCCAGCCGTCCAGCGCGAGCTGGGTTGGGCGGATCATCTGGGTGTGGCACTGGACGCAACCTTCACGGGCGTAGACAAGCTGTCCCTGACGATTGATGGGGGCCGGTGGATACAGGCCTTCGATACCGTCGCGCTCCTTGTCATAGGACACCTGGCTAAGCGCCTGGTACTTGACAGCTGGAATGACAATCAGGCAAAGCCAGGGAAGACCAAAGCTGGCAATGAGGGCGAGAATGAACGTGCGGAACTGGCTCATGCGTGGGCGGCGTGGGGAAGGGCTTCTTCGTGATCATGCTCAAGCAGCGTCGGGGAGGAGCTGCGGCGGCCAAGACCGGCGACCATGAGCATGAGATGGATCAGGAACCAAACGTTGGACCAGGTGATCAGGCCCCAGGCGATGGCGCGGGCGATGATGTAGGGACGAAGGTTGAGGGCAAGCTGCATGAAGTCCTGGTCCCACATCTCGGGGGAGTTCAGGTCACCGCCCTGCTGGGCACCAGCCACCAGGCTGGTCACGACGATGGCACCGATGCCATAGACGGAGAACCAGAAGTGGTTGCGGATGAGGCGGACAGAAAGCCACTCGCAGCCGGAAAGGCGTGGAACGATGTAGTAGATGGCACCGAACAGCGTCATGCTGAAGAAGCCGTAAACGGCCACGATCTGGAAACCGTACCAAGCCTGGGTGAACTGAAGGGTGGCGCCAGTGCTGAAATTGGAGATCAGGGCCAGGATGGCACCGCTCACAGGATAGAACAGAGCACCGAAGAAAACGAAACGCAGCGTGGGGCTGGAGCCGACCATGCTATGCTTTCCAAGAGTGGTGAGGTGGTGGTTCAGACCCACAACGCCGACGGGAATGAGGAGCAGAACGCCAGCGGCAGCACCGACGGCAGGCATCCAGGCAGGAAGCGGGCCGCCCATGAAGTGCTGCATGCCGGTCCAACCACCAAGAACTGCCAGGAGCCAGAAACCGATCTGGGCGAGCTGGTAGCTGGCGACTGGCTGGCCAGTAACTTTCGGGATGAAGTAATAAGCGGCACCGATGGCGACCGGAGCGAAGAACAGAAGGATCACCGCATGCACGTACCAGGCGTTGATGCCAGCACCCAGGGCACCGAGGCCGGGAAGGTGGTTCAGCGCGACGTTAGCGGTGATGAACACCCAAGGGAACCAGAAGCAGGCCGCCACGATGTACCATGTGCTGACCATGAAACCTTCCGGACGGAAAGCGCGGCCGAACATGAACACCATCGGCCAGGCGTAGGTGAGGAAGGAGATCAGCATCACCGGCCAGACGTAGGAAGGCATTTCCAGCCATTCCATGGAGGTGCTGCGGCCGAAAAGGATGGAGAGCAGACCGACGGTGACGGCGATGTTCCAGAAGACGCCAGCCACGTAGAGGATGCTCTTGCCGGTGCGAAGCACCTGGCCGGAGCGGCGGGCCATGATCCAAAGCATCGCACCCAGGCCAGCCTGGATACCCCAGCCGTAAACAAGGGCGTTGATGTGAGTGGGCTGGAGGCGGCCGTATTGCAGCACGCTACAGGCACCCAGGAAATCCGGGGAGAACTGCTTGATGGCGGCAAGCACGCCCAAGATGGTGGAGGCCATCAGCCAGAAGGCACCGTTGAGGAAGAGGAAGAGCACCGGGCCTTTGACTGACTTGTCAATCGCCGCGCGGCGAAGGTTGTCAGCCTGGGTGTCCGTGGATGCTGGGGAGGTCTGCATAATGTCCAAGGGCAAAAATCAGTTCGCGGGAGGAGTCGCAGGTGCCGGGGCGGCTGGGGCTGCGGGAGCTGCTGGTGCAGGCGCTGCGGCCTGTTTCAGCTGGGTAGGGGAGCCAGGGACAACCTGGGCGCTGGGGGCAGCGGCTTTGGCCTTGAGGCCTTCCAGGGTTTTGTCAAAGATCGCGCTCTTCTTGGTGGAGTCCTTGAGACCCATTTTGGCGAGCAGCTCGTTTTGAGCCTTGGAGATTTCTTCCTTGTTGGCGAGGCGGCCGGGGATGCGGGGATCCTCAGTGCCCTGTTTGGCAAATACAGCCTGAATGACGTAGAAAAGCAGGGCGAAGCTGACGAAGGCGCCCAGAACCCACAGGAATGTGGCCCCGGCTTTCGATGGTGTGGCAGTCGAAGACATGAAGGGGTGAATAATCAGTTAAGGACGTTGGCGGACTCGAGGAGACGAGGATCGCGGCAGGGATACAGGCTCTGGCGGGAAAGGCTGCGGAGGAACACGAAACCCATGGTGCCGACAACGGCAAGCAGAGCCACGATGTCACCCACCCAGGCTCCGGCCACCCAAACGCCAGCATCCAGGGATGGGCCACGCTCTGGGATGACGTTCCAGTAGATGTCCACCAAGTGCATGAACAGAATCCAGAGACAGATCAGACAGACGGCCAGAGGGTTCTTTTTGCGGGGCTGGGAGAGCAGCAGGACGAAAGGACCGATGAAGTGGCCGACCACGATGAAAATGGAGACCCAGCGCCAGCCTTCCGTGTTACGGGTGAGGTAGAAACGGGTTTCTTCCGTGATGTTGGCGTACCAAATGAGGAAATACTGGCTGAAAGCGATGTAGGCCCAGAACACCGTGAAGGCGAAGAGCAGTTTGCCCATCAGGTGGTAATGTTCTTCGGTCACGACTTGCTTCAGGTAGCCGAGGCCCTTGAGCCAGGTGACGAGGAGGATGGTGAGAGCCATGGAGGCCCAGGCGCAACCAGCAAAGATGTAAACACCCCACATGGTGGAGAACCAGGATGCATCAAGGGTCATCAGCCAGTCCACAGCGGCGAAGGTGACGGTCAGGGCGTAGAAAAGGAGCCAGCGGCAGGAGAACGTGCGGGACTTGATGGTGTGTTTGATGTCACCATCGCTATCCTGCTGGACGGACTTCTTGCGAAGCGTGCGGGCGATGTGCCACAAGATGAAGAAGTAAAACGCGAAGCGGAAATACCAGGCATCAATGTTCAGGTAGCCGAACTTCTCCACGAGGATGTGAAGATGAGGATGGCTGAGGGACATGTGGTGAAGGGCATCCTTCACGGTGTGCATCTCGTGGTGGTCTTCACCTTCAGCTGCATGGGAATCTGCTGCTGGGGCGGCGGCAGGAGCGTGACTGTCGGCCTTGGCGTGGTCGCCATGCTCATGAGAGATCAGCAGCTCCTTGGCCTCACGGTGGTGGTTCATCCACTCGTAAAGGTGGGTCTGAACCTGGGGGACCAGAAGAGGGAGGCCAAGAATGGCAAGGGGCAGGGCCATGTTGGCAAGCTGCTCCCAAAGACGGCGGACGGCGACACCCCAGCCGGAGTTGGAGGCGCTGTGAAGAAGGATCCAGAAGCAACCGCCGCAGACGAAGGTGAATGCAAAGAAGAATGCAAACAGCCAGCTGTACGCGAAGACGTCGGTTTGGGTGAAGAACAGGTATGCAGAACCGGCCAGGCCCAGCAGACCGGCGGCTCCAAAGCCGCTGATAAGCTTGCCGCCCTTGGCGGGTTCGAATTTCTCACCGCCCTGGGGCAGATCGTTGAATGTGACGTGGTGACTCATGCCTTGGAAATGCCTGCGGTTACTGGACGGACACGTTGTTTTCCTTCACGGCCACCTGCATGGCGCGGATGTAGGCCACAATGGCCCAGCGGTCTTGAACGCTGACGTTGCCGCCGTAGGGACCCATCAGGCCCTTGCCGTTCGTGATCACGTCGTAGATCGCACCGTCGGCGCGGTAGGCACCTGCATTGGACGGGTCTGTGCTGCCGTTCTGGTGGAAGTTGAAGGCGGTCATGATGCCGTACTTCGAAGTCACGCCTTTGCCGTTGCCGGAGGTGCCGTGGCAGATGGCGCAGTAGATGTTGTACTGGCGTTCACCGCGCTCAAGAAAGGCCTTGTTGAGGGTGATTTCCTTTGGCAGACCGTCGCCGTAGTAGTCGCCGATTTTGCCGGTGTTGTAGTAGTCGAGACCGTTGGTGAAGCCGAATTGCGGCGGCTTGTACTCCGGGGAAGAGGAGGCCTTGGAGGGCACTTCAAAGCCCATCGGGATGGTGCCTTTGACCGGGCGGCGCGCACCCAGACCGTCCGCAAAGAAGTCGCTGCGGGTCTGATACTTGACCTTCGCCTGGTGATCCATGTCCTGGAAGATTTCCAGGGGTGGCAGTTCAGACTTGCTGCCACGCGTGCCAAAGGCGGCGACGACGATCGCGGCAACGAAGAAGTAGCTGAGGAAGAAATATTTCATGGAACGGGCTGGCGGCAATGCCTGAACAGAGCTTGTGAAAAATTTCACAAGCAGGCGAAGATTAGAAACTCGGCGTCACATTGCAAGGACCGATTTCGATTTTCTCAGCACCTCGGGAGGGCGCATCCCGGCTGTGCCAGCTTCAGTGGCCCAACCCTAGCCTGAAGACGGCATTTTTGCCGCAGCCGGGAAGGGAAAACACGTCTTCGCTGAACTCTGGCAGGTTGTTTTTAGCGGATGATCAGCTTGAAGGCAGCCTGCCCTTGCCGGTCATCGGAGGAGGAAACCAGAATTTGCCCCAGGTGGTGACCGCTGCGCCAGGGGGCTCCATTGATGGGGCGTGTCTGCAGCAGGTAGGCACCGCTGCCCGCGTTTCGGAAGGTGGTGATGCTGTTGCTGAAAGGGGCTTCCTGCCCTGGAACATCAAAATGCTGCATCAGGGTGAAATGGTTCTTGTCCAGGTACGTCACCGGCCATCCAACGCTGGTGACAATGACCAGGATGTTGGCGGGCTGGGTATTGCCATGGGCTGCTGCCCCTTGGGAAGTCTGGACACTGACTGTCAGCGGCTGGGTTTTGGGCAAGGAGGCGGGGGGAGGAGATGCCTCGGCGCTGGGGGCCGGTTTCTCAGGGACTGCGGCAAGTACGGCGGCGGGGGGAACTGGTGTGACAGGGCGCGGCGCAGGCTTCGTGCTTTTTAGCGGAGGCTTGGGTGGGGCAGGTTTGACTGCCGCCTTCGCCTTGCTGGCGGCACTCCGGGGCTGTTTGGGGGACGGCTTTGGGGCGGCGGGTCTGCGAGGACCGGTGGCCTTGGCAGCCGGTTTTTTAGGCGTGGATTTCTTGGCCATCGTCCGGAATTTTCAGATTTCCGGTTAGGCTATGCGAAGTGGTGCCAATGTGTCGAGCCTGTATCTGGCCCTGGTCTAACCCCTTGGGGTTGAAGCAATCGCGTCTGCGACCCGGTCCATCTCTTCGAGGGTGTTGTAGAAATGGGGGCTGAAACGCAGATAAGCTTTGCCTGCCCTGTCAAAGCGCAGGGAAGGGCTGATTTTCTGGGCGGCCAGGTGCTCATACACATCCGCCGGGGTCGGGCCGCTGCCCTCTTTTCTCCAGACGGTGGTGATGCCAGAAGCATTGGGGCCGGAAACGGGTCCCAGGCTGTGAAAACCCAAGGGGGCCAGCCGGGCCAGCAGGCGTTCTTTGAGGCGCAGCAGTTGGGCACTCACTTCCTCAATGCCTTTTTCCAGCAGAAGTTCCAGGCCAGCCTTCATGCCGAGAATCCCCGCCACGTTCAGGACACCGGGTTCATACCGCCGCCCGCCGCGCTCAAAGGATATGGTGTCCTGGGCAATGAAATTGGGACTGTGGACATTCCACGAACCCAGCAGGGTGGGGCGCAGCTGTTCCTGCACTTCTTCCCGCACATAAACGATACCTGCTGCCATGGGGCCCAGCATCCATTTGTGGGAGTCTGCCGAAAGGAAGTCCACGTGATCCACCCGAGTTTCAAAGGCCCCAAGTGTCTGAATGGCATCCAGGCAGAACAGCACGCTCCTGGACCGCAACATCTGGCCGATGGCATCAATCTGGATCCTATAGCCCGTGAGGAAATGGCATGAAGCCAGGGCCACGAGCTTGGTTTTGGGGGTAAGGAGAGCCTCAACCAGTTCCGGTGTGATGGCCCCAGGCGTTTCCGGTTTCAGCAGCCGGACCACTACACCCAGCCGGGCCAGGTCTGTCCAGGGGTAGACGTTGGCCGGGTAGTCATCCTGGTAGCAGATCACCTCGTCCCCCGGTTTCCAATCCAGTCCATTGGCCACCAGGCTGAGACCCAGAGAGGTGGGGCCCAGCAGGGAGATTTCTCCGGGCTTCGCGCCGATCATCCGGGCTGCCACGCTGCGGGTTTCATTCACCGCCCGCCAGGCTTCGGGAAACTCCTGCATCTCCTGGCAGCTTTGTTCCAGATAATCCTGCATGACCCGGGTGACCCGGCGGGGAAGGATCGTGACACCGGCGTGGGCGAGGAAAATTCGGTCGCGGGCTACGGGGAACTCGGCCAGTCGTTCTTCTTCGGAGGAAAAAAGGGGCATGCCTCATTTACGTGCGAAGAGGCTTTCCCGGCAAGGCGACTCCGGAAATCGGCTGCATTTGTCTGGCTGGAACCGGCCCTGGCAGGACTGAGAATGCCATAAAGCGGCTGTAGAAAGGTTTCCTTGCGACCGTTGCGCAGCGCGCTAGCATCCACATCCCATGAATTCAGAGGTCCAAAATTTGGTCGCCGCCGGCAAACTGACCGGAGCCGAAGGCGAAAAACTGTCAAAACTCGAACCCGGCACTTATTGCCTGCACAAAAGCTGGGGGGTGGGGAAGGTGGCCGAATGGGACCTGTTGGGAGAGCGGATTGTCCTCGATTTTGAAGACAAGCCTGGCCACGGCCTGAAGCTGGCCTTTGCCATCAGCTCGCTGGAGATTTTGCCTGCGGAGCATTTGCTGGCCCGCCGTCATGGGGATCTGGCCGGCCTGAAAGGCCTCGCCAAGGAAAATGTGACCGCCCTGGTGGAACTGGCTCTCAAATCCTCCGGCAATTCCATGTCATTGGATGATCTGGAGCGCTTGCTGAAGCCCCGTATTGTGTCGGAAGGTGAATACAAAAAGTGGTGGGAAGCGGCGAAGAAGACCCTGAAAACCGCCCGCCACATCGTGGTGCCTTCGAAGCGGACCGAGCCGCTGGTATTGCGTGACAGTGCTGAGAAGCCCGGTGCCGTGATGGTGCAGAACTTCCTCAACAAGCGCGACCTTAAAGGCAAGCTGGGTGTTCTGGCCCTCATCCAAAAAGACCTGGACCTGTTTGAAAGCGCTGCAGCGGAGCTTCTGCCTGTGTTCCAAGATATCTCGGACACGGTTCGCAAGGCCTGGAAACTCCACCTCAAGGACAGCCTTCAGCTTCTGCTGGCCCGTGACGAGCTGATCGAATCCATCAGCGGAGCCACTGCTCCCATGGGCTCGATGAAGGTGTCTGACCTGGTGTGCGAAGCCAAACCTCTGCTCGCCGAAAACATCGGTGGCCTGCCCGTGGGGCAGCTGGGCCGCATGTATCGCGCCTTCCCTGAAGCCTTCCCGGAACGCGTCTGGGTGCCGGAGATTCTGAATCACCTGACCCGCACAGGCGGCCGCGCCGTGGCGGAAATCGCTGTGGTTCTGGACGCCAATGGCGAGCTGGACGTTCTGACCGAGTTCCTGAAGAAAGCCGTCCGTAACCGTACGCTCAGCGCTGATCTGCTGATCTGGATCTGCAAAGAGCGCAAAGGTCTGGCCAAGTCTGTCTTCAGCATCGACCTGGGCAACGCTATTCTGGACGCTGTCGAAGACGACCATGTCCAGGGAGGACCCAAGCGCACTGGCCGCCTCAGCGATCTGCTTTCTGACGACAAGACCCTGGTGCATGAACTGGTGGTGGAGACGGATGACGAATCTCTCCGCAATTTTGCCAAACGCCTGCTCAACAGCTCCGTGTTTGACGAACTGACCCGTCGCTCCCTCATGGCCCGCATCATCAAAGCACGTCCGGAAATGGAAGTGCTGATGGCTGACAACACCGAAGCCCGTGAGGACAACCGCCTCATCGTCTCCTGGGAAAGCCTGGAGAAGAAAAAGGCGGAACTGGAAGAACTGGTCACCGTTAAAATTCCGCACAACAAGCAGGAGATCCAGATTGCCCGTGATGAAGGCGACCTTCGTGAGAACGGCGGTTACAAGGCTGCTCGCGACCAGCAGGCAGTGCTGAACCGGATGC
>DASWXG010000314.1:0-4955 GCA_036405615.1 Prosthecobacter sp.
CGCCTGCGCCAGAGGCCGCCGGAAAAACACGGACATGATGCCACACACCTGATGCCGGGTATCCAGAAGCGGAATTCCCGCATAGGCCTCCAGACCCTTCTGCCGCAGCCAGGAGTCAGACGGGAACTGGCCTTGCAGCTCTTTTTCGTAAAGCGAAGTGTAGCCCAGACTGACCCCTTCACACGGTGTGCCCACCAGCGGGTAGGAGAGATTGTCTTCGAACACCCCGTCCATGAACAACGCCCGGGTTTCCACCGTTTTCGTGTCATGCTGCGCCAGCCGGCCGACCATGCCGCCATCCGCCTCCAAAGCCTCCACCATGTGGCGGGTGACAGACTGGAAGAAATCCTCTCCATGCCCTGCGGACACGGCCTGGGAAACCTTGAGCACGACGTCTTGCAGACGCTGGCGGTCCTGGAAACTGCGGATGTGGCGGATGCCAAAAGCAAGATCCTCCGCCATTTCCACCAGCAGCTTCACCTCATCCGCCCCCACCTGTTGAACGTCTGCGGCATACAATGCCAGCACACCATAAACACGGTTCTCCTCATGCAAGGGCAGGCAGACCAGCCCGGCGTAGCCACGCTTGAGTGCCTCGTCCTTCCAGAAAAAGCGGGCATCAGGCGAAGTCAGGTCCTCGCAGACCACCGTCTCGCCCGTGCGGATGCAACGTGCAGCAGGCCCTTGTCCCGAAGAGGAACCTTCAGCCCAGCTCAGCCGGATGGCGCTGAGATAGTCATCTTCATGCCCGGCCCAGGCCATCGGCCGGATGGACTTGTTTTCGTCCGCCATGGCAAAGCCGACCCACGCCATGCGGTAGCCGCCGATTTCAACAGCCAGACGGCAAACTTCAGAGAGCAGCCCCTGTTCATCTTCGGCCCGCACGAGGGCTTCGTTGCAGGCGGACATCAGCTTCAGCGCCCGGTTCGTGCGCGCCAGCATCAGATCTGCCAGCTTCCGGTCCGTGACGTTCTGGATGGTCACCACCCAGTAAAGAGGCGCACCGTCTGTCTCGCGGACGCTTACCAGATCCACCTGCGCCTCAAAGGTGCTACCATCCGCGCGCACCATGGGCAGTTCGAATCGCGCCTGGCCTTCGGCATTGGCCTGCACGATCCGCTCCCCCACGCTTTCCCGGTCCCCGGGACGAAACAGTGACAGCAACGGCCTGTGCCGGATGTCCTCCGGAGCACTGCCATGCAGACTGGCAAAGGCCTGGTTGCAGGCAAAGATGCCCGCGTCCCCTGGCGTGCCGATGAGGATGCCCTGGGCGCAATTTTCAAAGGCATCCGCCCACCGGCGCAGTTCCTTGCCCAGACGCTGCTCGTCCTCCAGGACACTGAGGAGGGCATTGCGAGACTTTTCAGCCAGTTCCAGCAACCGGCCCGTCTCTTGCTCACTCCGGGTGAGCTGGGCATTCTGTTCGCTGAGCTGTTCTGCGAACCGTTGTTTTTCTTCCACCTCCACCGCCAGCCTTTTGGCCTGCCGGCGCAGTTCCAATTGGGCCACCACGTGACGGCTCAGAGTTTGCAGCGCCTCCAGCTGGGCAGGTGTCAGTTTGCGCGGCTGCCGGTCAATGACGCAAAGAGTCCCCAAAGGCTGGTTATCATGGGCCACCAGAGGCGCACCTGCGTAATACCGGATGTGAGGATCCCCGGTCACCAGAGGATTGCCTGCAAAACGATCATCCTGCGTCGCATCTCTGACCTCCATCAACTCATCCGGGCGCAGAATGGCATGCGCGCAAAAGGCCATGTCTCGCGGAGTCTCGCTGGCAGAAAGCCCGACCTGCGCTTTGAACCACTGCCGGTCCTGGTCAATCAGCGACACCAGCGCCATTGGAGTCTGGCAAATGTGGGCGGCAAGCTGGGTCAGCCCGTCAAAGGCAACTTCGGGCGGCGTGTCCAGAATCTCATACTCGCGCAGGACGGCGAGACGGTGTTCTTCATCTTCGGGCAGGGGGGCTTTCATGGATCATGCCTGGCTGGGGTAGCGAATCGGGTCCCCCAGGCGCATAAGCAAGTCATTTACTTCAGCTTTCAGTTGTTGCACGCGGTCTTCTCGGTTGAGCATCGCATTTTGCCACCGCAACAGCTCGTCCAGCTGTTCCCGCAGGCGGGCGGCTGACCTCCCCTGCTCGACCGCCACCCCTACCAGCCGGGCCGCAGACTCCACCCATTTCAGTTCATCCGCCGAGGGCGCCCTCAGCGTGCGGTAGTAGACTGCCATGGTCGCCACCACCTCCCGCCCGGAGGAAAAGACGGGCACCGACCAGCAGGCCCGCAGGCCGTGCCTGGCCGTTACTTCTCTCAGCGAGGCCCAGTGCGGGTGGGTGGAGACATCCTCCACCACTACCATCTCCTTCAGGGCCGCAGCCCTGCCGCAGGAACCAACCTCTGTGCCGATCTTCACTGGCAAAATGGCACGTGTGTACTCCTCCGGCAGTGCAGGAGACGCACCATTGACCAGATGCGTCCGGCTCTCATCCACCAGCAGGACGGAACAAAGGGCCGAGTTTTCACTGAGATCGGTCACCCGGTTGCACACATGGGTCAGGATATCGGCCAGCGGACTTCCCTCCAAAATCATCTCCAGTACCTCGGCATGCCCGTGCGCCACGGCCTCCAGCAGGCGGCCATGACGGCGATGCGAGGCTGCCGCCAGTTCGCTTTCCACAGCAGGCCCCAGCCTCACCATGTTCTGCTTTAAAATGTAATCCTGCGCTCCCTGCTTCAGCGATGCCACCGCCACGTCTTCCCCGATGGTGCCGGAGACAATGATCACCGGAATGTCCTCCCCATGCTCTCGCATGATCTTCAGGGCGGCCGGGGCATCAAAACCCGGCATCCGGTAGTCACAGAGGACAATATCCCACGGCCCTGCCGAAAGAGCCTCTCGCAGCCCTTCCGCACTCATGACCTGCCGGGGAGTGCAGTCATAGCCGTGGCTGCGGAGCTGCCGCAGTATCAGTGCGGCATCATCCTCAGAATCCTCCGCAATCAACACGCGCAAGGGTTTCATGACCGGACCGGGGGGGCTTCGTTGAGGAGCAGCCAGTAGAGCCCCAGCTGGCGGGTCGCCTCTACAAACTGGGCGAAGTCCACCGGCTTGCGCACATAGCTGTTGCAGCCCAGGGAATAGCTTTCAATAACGTCCCGCTCTTCCCTCGAGGAGGTAAGCACAACCACGGGCAGCATGCAGGTGCGCTCTTCGCTGCGGATGCGGCGCAGCACCTCCAGGCCGTCCACCCGGGGCAGTTTAAGATCCAGCAAAATGATGGCAGGCAGCACTTTCCTCTGAGCGGAAGACTCCGGTCCGTCTCCAAATAGAAATTCGAGCGCCTCCACCCCGTCCCTCGCCACCACCACCTCGTTGAGGATGTTGTTTTTCTGAAGAGCCATCAGGGTCAGCTCTTCGTCATCGGGGTTGTCTTCCACCAGCAGGATCACTTTTGAGTTCATAAACAAAACAGCTTCAGGTCAAAATTCCTCAGTTAGCCCCTCACACGAAAAAATAAAAAGCGGCACCGGCATCCACCCCCGCCTCAGCCCAGACACGGCCGCCATGACGGCGCACCACCCGCTGGACAGTGGCCAGGCCGATGCCCGTACCGGGAAACTCTGCCATTGAATGCAGGCGCTGAAAGGCGCCGAAAAGCTTTGCAGCATAACGCATGTCAAACCCCACCCCGTTGTCCCGCACAAACCACACCGGGCGCGAGTCCGCAGGATCCGCGACGCTCTTCTGCCCCACCTCAATGCGTCCGACCTCCCGGCGTCCGGTAAACTTCCAGGCGTTTTCCAGCAGGTTTTCCAGCAGCACTCTCATCAGGGCGGGGTCACCGCGCACAACCATGCCCGGAGCCACGTTCCATTCCACCCGCCGCTCTGGCATCCGCTGCTGCAACTGCTGGCAGATGGATGTTGCCTGGGCACTGAGATCCACACTTTCCAGGCGCATTTCGGCCCGGGTCAACCGCGACAGTTTCAGGAGATCATCGATCAACGCCCCCATGCGCTCGGAGGCACGGCGTACCCGCAGCAGATAACCGCGGGCCGTGTCATCCAGCTTCAGTCCTGGGTGTTCTTCCAGAGCCTGGGCAAAACCCGAAATGCCGCGCAAAGGCGCACGCAAGTCATGGGAGACCGAGTAGCTGAAGGCCTCCAGTTCCTGGTTGGTTGCGTCCATCTGGGTCGCCCGTTCTTCCAGTGCGGAGTTTAGCTGGCGGATTTCGGCTTCGGCCTGCTTCTGGGCCGTCACATCCCGCGCCGTGGCATAGATCAGCCCCTCCTTTTCCAGACAATGGGATTTCCACCAAAACCAGCGGTAGCTGCCGTCCTTGCAGCGGTAGCGGTTTTCAAAATGACCCGATACCCGGCCACGGTTGACTTCCCCAGACTCCGTTGTCGTCCGGTCCCTGTCCTCGGGATGAACAAACTCAATGAACGGCCTCGAGGTAAGCTCTTCGTCGGTATAACCAAGAATCTCTCCAAAAGCAGGGTTCAGGCGCTTGAAGTAGCCATCCGTTCCGGCGATGCAAAGCATGTCCAGAGACAGCGTAAAAAACCGCTCCATCTCTGTTTCCAGACGCCGCCGCACATTGTCAGCCCGGTGCAGGGACCGTGCCGTCCACCAGATCAGGGAACTCAGCGTCAGGATGGTCACCACTGTATAAAACGTGGTGCCGGTCTCAGCCACAAACAGCCCGCGCTTTTCCCCCTCCAGCCGCAGCCAGCCCAGCAACACCAGCGCCGGAATAAGCACCGGGATCACACGCCGCGCCAGAGTTCCCCCCGGACTGCGACTGACCAGCACTCCCATCCAGCCTTCCTTGGGCCGGCAGGCAAACAATCCCAGGGAGGCAATCAGGAACACTGCGGCCGTATGCAATGCCATGGGGATGAAAGTCCCGACCCCATAAAGCCACGGTACTTGATAAGCATAGCCCAGCAAAG
>DASWXG010000315.1:0-4396 GCA_036405615.1 Prosthecobacter sp.
AAGAACCCCAGGAAATCGCGCGCCTGCTGCATCTCAGCGTCAAAACGGTGGACACCCACCGCAGCCAGATCAAACGGAAGCTCGGGGTGAAAAACAACACGGAGCTGGTTCATCACGCCACACGCTGGACTGCTGAGCAGGCGTGATGTCCACCCGCCTCATACCTGAGGCCGTCCCAGCAAAATGCTGAGAACTGTCGCGCAGACCTGCGCATTGCCGGTCACACCCGTTGTGGCAGGGTCGTCACAGCCGCGGGCCATGTCTTCATGACCTGCGGCAGACAGCCCTTAACCCCCGGTCATTATGAACACAATGCTCGAACTTTCCATGGACGCCCATTACGATGTGATCGCGTCCTGCCTGATTGTTACAATCGTCCTGATGGCCAAAACCTGGATTCATTTCAGAGATCGCGCTGTCAAAATCACCAAGTAAGAACCCGATGTCCGGGCGGCTGGTGATTCCATCGGCAGCCCGGCGCTGTATCATGCAGCTCGTGGTTAGGCAAACCGCCTTCTGACAGGCGATGTTTCTTAAACATCCAGCGGCCTAAAAGCCGCCCTTCAAAAGGTGCCCATCCTAGGCTCATGACACAAAAGTATCGTGTATTTTAGCGCTTGAACACTCAGGAGCTGTTCAAACTTTTGCTCAGGAGAGGTGGTCCACCGGCCGGTGCTGACCGCACGTTTCCGCATGCACAGATGCCGCGACCGGACGGAATGCGGCTCCCAACCGGCATCTTCCCTGCTGCGGTCAGAGTAAAACTTTACATCCCAATCAAGCGTGCTGCACGAAAACACATCCCTTTTGCTGCCTATACGCCCTGCAACTTCCCACGAAAAACCTTCTGAATGCCTGCCGTTTCTCCCCCCGGAAATCCGTCTGCTGAAAAGCCCGCCTCTCCTCTTTCCTCCTCCACGCTGGCCCAGCTCGCCGCGATTACGGGAACGGAATACGACCATGAACGGTCCAAGATAGCCATCCTGAATGCAGCCAGGGCGGATGCCGAGCCGCTGCACCAGCTCATCAGCGCTTCCGCAGAGGTTCACATCCACATATCGCCTGTGCGGATGCCTCTGGCAGAGCTCGTCTGGCAGGCGCACAATGACACACCTGTCGTCATCTGGTCTGCCAGGGAGCAGGGATGGATCGTGGTCACCTTTGCAGGCTGGTTCCGCCTGCGCATTGGCGACGGTAATCATCCCACACACCGCGCCACCATCACTCGCAAGCAGTTGATCGAGCGTCTGGGACTGAACAGTGCCAATGACATTGTAGAAGCTGGCATCGCGCATCCGCAGCGCGCGGCCCATGACATGAGTGTGCACGCAGCACGCGCACGCTATGCGCTGCTGCACGGCAGCAATGGCAACGGACACTCCAACGGCCGGAACGGCAACGGGCACGGACACCACCATCACTTAAGCCCGGTGACGCGTTTCTTCCGCCTGCTGAAAGCAGAGCGGCAGGACATTTTGACGCTGCTCATCTTCTCCGTCTTTTCCGGCATTCTGTATCTCGCCGCACCTCTGGCAGTGGATGCTGTGGTGAGCAATCTGGCCTTCGGCGGGCAGTCGCAACCTTATGTGCAGGCCTTGATCATCGTCGGTCTCGTCCTTCTCGCCGCCCTGTCCCTCCAGGCAGTCATCACAGGGCTGCAGTACTACATCTCCGACATCATCCAGCGCCGCATTTTTGTGCGGGCCGCCGCAGATCTGGCGTACAGGCTGCCGCGGGTGCGGGCGGAGTCACTGGAAGGCGTCCATGCACCGGAACTGGTCAACCGCTTCCTGGATGTCGTCACTGCACAGAAAAGCACCTCCCTGCTGCTGCTGGACGGTATAAACCTGATCTTCGGCAGCCTCATCGGCATGGTCCTCCTGGCCCTGTATCACCCCATGCTGCTCCTGTTTGTCGCAGTGCTGCTCTTTCTCATCGTCGCGGTACTGTGGCTGTGCGGCCGGGGAGCGGTGGACACGAGCATCGCTGAATCACGCACCAAGTATGATCTGGTGAACTGGTTCGAGGAGATCGCCGCCTATCCAAATCTGTTCAAAGGCCCCGGCGGTTACCACCTGGCGTATGAACGCTCCAACCAGCTGGCCTCGGAATACATCCTCCGCCGGACCACGCATTTCCGTGTCGTCATGCGGCAGATCATCGGCCTCCTCACGCTTTCGGTCCTGGCCGGTGCTGCGCTTCTGGTCATGGGTGGCTGGCTGGTTGTCAGCCAGCAGATCACCCTGGGCCAGCTGGTGGCCAGCGAGCTGATCATGAGCGCCCTGGTCGCGTCCCTGGCCAAGATGGGCAAAAAACTGGAAGCCTGGTATGACGCCATGGCTGCCATGGACAAACTGGGGCACATTTTCGACCTGGAAATCGAGCGGGAAAGCGGTGAGCAGCCCGTCAAGCACCAGGGCGGAGCCGTGCTGGTGGCAGACAACCTCACTTTTGGTTACGCCGACCACCTGCCGCTGTTCGTCAGCCGCACTTTCATCATCCAGCCGGGGGCAAGGGCGGCCATTGTTGGCCCTCACGGTGCGGGAGCCAGCTCCTTGCTCGACATTTTGTTCGGCCTCCGCACCCCGCTGGGGGGACATGTTTCCATTGATGGCCTCGACCTCCGCAGCTGGTATCTGGAAGCCTTGCGGGATCACGTGCAGCTTCTCCGCCGGGATGAAATTGTGGACGCCACTGTGGTGGAAAACCTGCGTCTGGGCCGCGCTGATATCGGCATGGATGAAATTCGCGAGGCACTGGAAAGCGTAGGCTTGCTGGACACGCTGCTGGCCCGTCCGGAGGGGCTCAACTTGCATCTCAAGATCGGAGGAGCCCCGCTCTCAGGAAACCAGCGTACACGGCTGCTTCTGGCCCGCGCGCTCGTGCAGCGTCCCCGCCTGCTGCTCATTGACGAGCTGTTTGACAGTCTGGACTCCGAGTCCTTCACCCTGCTGTCCGCAGCCATTCTGGACAAATCACGGCCCTGGACTGTGGTCCTCACCACCCGCGACCATGATGTCACCCAGCTTTGCAACCAGGTGATTGAACTGTCTCCGTGCAAGCTGACGGACGGCACCGCCTCCACCCAGATCAAAGGCTAATCTCCTGCCCTGCTCAACCATGACCGATTTTGCCATCTCTCCGCAAATGCCGGCGCTGTCTCTTTCAGGAGCCACACGCTACACGCGCCTGTTCAGCCGGGCTTTGGTGCTGGCCTTCATTGCCTTCATCCTGGGAAATCTCTTCCTGCCCTGGCGCCAGTTTGTTTCCGGCACGGGACGTGTCATTGCCTTCAACCCCCTGGACCGTCGCATCAACGTCGAAGCCCAGGTTTCAGGCCGGGTGAAACATCTTCATGTGACGGAAGGCCAGCATGTGAAAAAAGGCGATCTCATCGTCGAAATCCAGGACAACGACCCGGACCTCATCGCCAACCTCCGGGCACAGCGGGAGGCCATCGAAAGCCGTCGCAACTTCGCGTTAGGCCGCGTGGAGTCGCTCATTGCCCAGATCACCCAGCAGGAGCTTGCCAAAGCGCAGGCCATTGACGGGGCCGAACAGCGCGTGGCCGCCGCCAAGATCGCCGCTGAAACCGCCGCCCTGAACTACACGCGAACCCATGCCCTGTTTGAAAAAGGCCTCTCCTCCCAGCGGGAGCATGAACTGGCCACCCTGCAGCGGGACTCCACCTCGGCGGATCTCAAGTCCGCCAAGGCAACGCTGAACCGTACCAGCAATGACTTTGACGCCACCATCTCCTCCATTCACGCCCAGAAAGGCTCCGCCCACGGGGATGTGGCCACGGCGGAACGTGACCTGTCTGTTATTGATGTACAGATCAACCAGACCCAGCGGCAGATTGTGGAAGCGCCCCGTGACGGCATCGTTCTTCAGGTGGCTGCAACCGATGGCACCTATCTGCGTCCCGGCTCCCTCATCTGCGTCATCATTCCGGAAACTGACAGCCGCTTTGTCGAGATCTGGGTCAATGGCAATGACATGCCGCTCATCCAGGTGCGCAAAGAGGAAAACGGCATCGTCACTTCGGGCAGCCAGGTTCGTCTGGCCTTTGAAGGCTGGCCTGCGGTGCAGATGATCGGCTGGCCACAGCTGGCCATTGGCACCTTTGGAGGCGAGGTGGTTTTTGTCGACGCCACAGATGATGGCATGGGCCGCTTCCGTGTGGTCATTGGTCCGTCGGACGATGTCGTGGACCGTGGTGATGGCAAAGGCCCGGTCAAAGTGGGCTGGCCGGACAAACAGCGCTGGCTGCGCCAGGGCGTGCGCGCCAACGCCTGGGTAATGCTGGACCAGGTGCCGCTGTGGTTTGAACTCTGGCGGCAGATGAACGGCTTCCCTCCCATCATCTCCAACGCTGACGGCAAACTTGACCCGA
>DASWXG010000316.1:0-6256 GCA_036405615.1 Prosthecobacter sp.
AGGCTCTGGCCCAGTCTCTGGGCCTGCAGTTCCGCCGGGTGCAGTTCACCAGCGACCTGCTTCCTGCCGACATTTTGGGGGCGTCCATTTATGACCGGGAAGCTGGCAGCTTTGTGTTTCATCCCGGGCCTGTTTTCACCCAGGTGATGCTGGCCGATGAGATCAACCGTGCCACCCCGAAAACGCAGTCTGCTTTGCTGGAGGCCATGGAGGAAGGAAAGGTGACGGCGGATGGCATTACCCATGCGCTGCCACAGCCGTTTTTCGTCATTGCCACGCAGAACCCGTCTTCACAGATTGGCACCTTCATGCTGCCAGAGTCGCAGTTGGACCGCTTTCTGATGCGTCTCGCGCTGGGTGTTCCAGACCGGGCTGCTGAACGCGCTATCTTGCAGGGACAGGACCGCCGCGAAATGCTGAAGGCGCTGCCGGAGGTGCTGCCCTGGTCAGAGATGCAGCAGATGCAGGCACTCGTGCGCCAGGTGCATGTCTCGCCCGCGCTTCTGGACTATGTGCAGGACTTGCTGGCCTCCAGCCGTTCACGCGGAAGAGGCCTGTCGCCCCGCGGGGGCCTGGCCTTGCTGAACGCCGCCCGAGCCTGGGCCCTGTTGCAGGGGCGGACCATGGTGCTGCCGGAGGATGTGCAGGATGTGGGCGTCGCAGTGATGGCCCACCGTCTGGATGGAGACCCAGAGACGGCGAGCCGCCTGCTTGAAGAGACGGCCATTCCCTGAATCCTCTTTTTGTTATGCCCCCATCCCCCCCAGCTTCCTCCCGGACCGACTTCCGGAGAGATGTCAAAGCCGCGCCCGGATCTGTGCGGCCGGGCATCCGCATGAACGTGACTCTGCACACCGCCTCCTGGTTTGCCCTGTGTTGCGTGATGGGTTACGCCGGCGCGGTGCAGGCCAACGGTGCGGCCTATTTGCTGGCATTCCTCACTGGTACGCTGGGGCTCATGAGCTACATCTATGCACGCGCCAATCTGCGAGGGCTGGATGTGCAGGTGGGCGCGGTTCCTGTCCGCCACGCTGGTGTCGAAGCTTTGCCGGTGGAACTGCGGGCCAGCACAGGTCACCCGCCGTGCGGTGTGGAGGTCTTTTTGGTGGGCAGCGGCAAACCTGTTTTTGTGGAGCAGGTTCCGGCTGGCCGGCCGGTTCATCTGCAACTGCGTTTGCCTTCAGAGGGCGGGACCTCGGCCAAGCTGCTGTTTCGCAGTTCCTACCCCTTGGGCTTGTTGCAAGCGCAGCGCGTGGTGGAGGTGGAGCTGGAGCGCCCGGCGGTGCCGCCGGCTTCCGGGCATTTTCCATTGCCCGCTCCGACGTCTGCTGTTGCCGCCGGTGAAAACCGGGGAAGCTCTCCCGGAAAAATCAGCCGCGAGGGCGATGATTTCGCGGGAGTTAGAGAGTGGCATCCTGGCGACTCGCCGAGGCATGTGGACTGGCGTGCGGTTGCCCGGGGCAGGCCGTTGATGGTAAAGACCTGGGCTTTGCAGACGGGCGAATGCATTGCCATGGACTGGGATGACCTTCCTTTGCCAGAGGCAGAGCGGCCGGGGCAGCTGGTGCGCTGGATTCAGATGTGTGAGCAGCAGGGGCTTGCCTATTCTTTGAAAGTGCCGGGCGTCGAGATTCCGGCGGGGCAAGGGGAGGGGCACGCCCGTCTGTGCCTGGATGCGGTGGCAAAGTTGCATGCGGGTGGGCTTGCGGGTTCTGACAGCAAGGCGTCCGTCCGTTTGCCCGCAGGCCATGAGCACAAAACCGAAGTGCAGCGGGGGCCCTTAATCTGGCTGGGAGCCGTGCTGCTGGTCGCGGCCCTGCCCATGTTTGAACTGGTGAGCTGGCCCGTGGTTTTTTTCCTCGCGTTGTGTGTGGTGGCACGGAGCTGCCTGCGTTCGCCTCTACGCCAGCGCTGGATTCCGTTGCTTGCCGTCGCTGCGGGGATCGGGCTGGCTTATCTTCAAGTGGGTAATTTGATGACCATGGAGGCTGGTATTGCCGCGCTCATTGTTTTGGCGGGAGGCAAGTTGCTGGAGTCCAGAAGCCCCCATGATTTCCAGGTCATTTCCATGATCGGCTGGTTTTTCTGCCTGTGTGGACTGCTGACAGACCAGAGCATTGTCAGGTCGCTTTTGATGTTCTCCTGCTATGCCGCCGTCACCAGTTGCATGGTGAGATTTCGCCGGGGTGTGCCGGGGATCAAAGCCCCGGCTTTTCAGACAGCGCGGCTGCTGGCCCAGGCTCTGCCGCTTGTCCTGCTGCTGTTCTTTTTCTTCCCTCGCGTAAGCCTCGACTACCTGGCGCGTCTGGGGGTGGGCCGGACCGCCGTCACTGGCGTGACCAATTCGCTGGATCCCGGCAAGGTGCTGCAGCTGACACGCAGTACGCAGACTGCTTTTCGTGTGGAGTTTCCAGATGGAAATCTGCCAGGCGTGCAAGACCGCTACTGGCGCTGTGTGGTGTTGTGGCAGTGCCACGGGCTGAGCTGGGAACGCGGCCCGGCTTACTCGGCCCTTCCTTCGGACGCGCGGCAGGGGGACATCCATCAGGTGATCACCCTTGAGCCGCATGGCCAGTTCTGGCTGCCTTCGCTGGACTACCCGGTTCTCGGCACCAGCGGTCGCAGTGCCTATGTACTGTCTTCGGAGCGGCTGCTGCATGCGCATGATGTGGTGCGCAAGATGACACAGATCCATGTCTACTCACGCCCCGGAGTTGCCTGGGCACCGCTGTCTGATTTTCAGCGGGCGGACGCTCTCTCGGTACCGCGAAACCTTTCGCCGGCATTGAAAGAGCTGGCTGCGCAATGGCGCGAGGCTGGGGGCAATGACGATGCCCGGGTGGTGCAGGCGGGCCTGAACTACCTGCGTAGCCAGGGCTTCCAGTACACGCTGGAGCCGGGCTCCTACATGGGCGAAAACGCCCTCGAAGATTTTGTGCTCCGCCGTCGCGCGGGATTCTGTGAGCATTTCAGTGCCGCCTTTGCCACTTTGATGCGGGCGGCCGGGGTTCCCTCACGTGTGGTTATTGGGTACCTCGGAGGGGAGCTTTCCATGAGCGAAACGCACCTGATTGTGCGCCAGTCAGATGCGCATTCGTGGACAGAGGTCTGGTTGCCTGCCACCGGGTGGACGCGCATTGACCCCACAGCAGCCCTGGCTCCGGGGCGGGTGAACTCCAACCTGCAGAACTTCCTCAGCGGGGCCGACCAGCTGGCGGCCGAGGCTGACAGTCTCCTGGGGTGGAGCACTCAAAAAGCCCGTCTGCTCTGGGACCAGCTGAACTACCAGTGGTACAAGGTGATCATTAATTTTGACGATGACACGCAGTCGGGCTGGTTGAGCCTGCTGGGACTCGACAATGTGAACCGCGGTCATCTTCTGGGCGTCAGCGTGCTCGGTGGGCTGCTGGTCCTGGCGGTTCTCACCTTCTGGCTTAGACGGCCTGCACGAGGTTCAGACCCCTGGCAGCGCGCCTGGGAAAAAATGTGCCGCAGGGTGGAGTTTTTGGGAGAACCGGCGAGGCGTTCCAGTGAGGGGCCGCTGGCCTATGCAGACCGGGTAAACCGTCGGGAGGTGCAAGAGCTGGCGCGTGAATACGCCGTGGCGAGATACGGGCAGGGATCTGGATCAATCCGCGCCTTCAAGCGCAAGGTGCGTGGACTGCGCTGGAACTGACTCTTTTGCGTCTTTTTATCCTTAAGAAAGGGAATCGTTGACCGCTTTTTTGAGCCGTTGATCCGAAATAAAAAAAAAGCCGGTCAAATGACCGGCCTAAAGAGAGAGCAAGACGATCTCGGCGGCGCCAGGAATCAGATGTTTCCTAGCACCGCCGAGACTTGTGACTGGTGTCCACCAACCCCCCCCGGAGCGGTGGATCTCCCAGAATGTTTTTCCTGAGACATCTTCACCATGCAGACCGCTCCAACGCCCAACGGCGCGGCGGCGGAAGCTTGGAATGAAGAAGAATGACTCATGAGGGGAAAGAGTGCGATGGGTTCGCGTGTTTCAGGGGGGGCGTGCAGTTCAAACGTTTGAACTGACGATACTTTAGACAGAGTTTTTCGATGATGTCACCTTACCGTTTGGTAATGATGTTTAAAATTGCACCTGTTTCATCTGCGTAGGGGAGAAATCCTGCTATGCAAGTTGCATCATCCCGTCCTTTTTTAATCGCTCCTAAGCCTTTGCCCTCACTAGCCGATGAAGCTGTTGCTCGTTGAAGATGAACCCGAACTGGGCCGTCAGGTGACGGCCTGGATGAATGATGCCGGTCATCAACTGCATTGGGAGAACACCGCCCGCCAGGCGCTGGCATCCCTGCAAAAAGAAAGTTGTGACGTGGTAATTTTGGATGTCGGGCTGCCTGACATGGACGGTTTTTCGCTCGTCCAGCGTCTCCGTGAAGCAGATTTGCGCATGCCTGTGCTGTTTCTCACCGCCCGTGCGGACGTTTCGGATCGTGTCAAAGGCCTGGCGGCAGGTGGCGATGATTACCTGACGAAGCCCTTTGCCTTTGAAGAGCTGCTGGCCCGGCTGGAAGCCCTGCACCGGCGGGCCAACAACCACGTTCCCTCACAGCGCCTCCTGGGCGGCTGCAGGCTGGATCTGGTTCGCCGCCGGGTCATCTGCGGCAACGAGCACATTGAATTCCAACCCCGGGAATGGGGCCTGCTGGAGGTGCTGATGAATCACGAGGGAAGAGTGCTGCCGAAGAAGTTCCTTCTTGAGCAGGTTTGGGACATTCATTTTGACCCGGGCACCAACGTGGTGGATGCCATGGTCTGCCGTCTGCGGCGCAAACTGGAGGTGCCAGGTTGCGGGGTGCAGATCGAGACCATTCGCGGAAAGGGATATGTTTTCAAAACTCTGGCCTGAACGTCTGCCCTCCCACTGGCGGCTGGCCTGTCTGATGGTGCTGATTGTCATCGTCAGCGTCCTGCTCATCCTGACCTTCCTTCGCATTGCCGTCAGCCAGGACATGCGGCAGGTGGACCGGAACCGCATTACGGATGACCTCATCGAGTACGGCACCCTGTATGCCAACGGCGGGCTGCCTCTGGTGAAAAAAGTGTTCCGTTCCAGCCAGCACATTGACTGGAACGCCATCCGCCTGACCACCGCGAACGGCGCGGTTTTGTATGAAGACATTCCCGCCGAGATGAAGGTGTTTGAGTGGCCGCAACAAACCACCAAGTCGCTCATTGAGACTGGCGACATGGATCTCATGGAGGTCTCCTCGCCTGAAGAGCCTGTGCGTTTGCACATCGGTGCAAGGCGTCTCGCAGACGGTTACACCCTGTGGTTTGGCCGCACAGACGCCCAAGCCCGCAAGCATCTGGCCAACATTGAGCGGCATCTTTGGTTTGCCGGTTTTACGGCGGCCCTTGTCTGCTGCCTGCCCGTGCTGTGGTACCTGCATGATGTGCTCCGCCCCATCCAGTCGTTCATCAAGAGCGCGGAGCGCATGCGTCTGCCCGGCAGCGGCGCGCGGTTGAAAGCACCCGGGGCCATTCCGGAACTCAAAGTGCTGGCAACGGTGGTCAATACAGGGCTGGACCAGATTCAGGCGCTGACCCGGGAGTTGCAGTCCACCAACGACTTCCTGGCGCATGAACTGCGCACCCCCCTGGCGCGTGTGCGCGGGAATCTGGAACACTTCCATGATCAGGCGGACAACGGCCCGGCCCGTGAAGCTGCTGCAAGAAGCCTGGAGGAGATCGACCGTGCCACCCAGCTGGTGCACACGCTGCTGACGATTCGTGCCGGGGATCATGCCGCCTTGCGCCTGCACCGTCAGGTCACCTCCCTGGACAAGTTGCTTGTGGACCTTGTGGACCTGTTCATTCCTGCCGCTGAGGACAGGCGTTTGAAGCTGACTTTGGACGAGGGGTTGAGTTTGACGCTGAATGTGGACCGTGAATTGCTGACCCAGGCCGTGTCCAACCTTCTGGACAATGCGCTGGCTTACACACCTGCCGGTGGCTCCATCACGGTGAGCTGGCAGGTGGAAGGTACGGGGGCGATCATTGTGGTGAAGGACACGGGGCCAGGATTGCACCCGGATGAACTGGAGGGCATCTGGGACCGCTATGCACGGGGCACCGCTGCCAAGCCGAAGATGTCCGGCATGGGCCTCGGGTTGAGCCTGGTACGTTCCATCGCCATGGCCCACGGCGGGTACGCCAGCGCGCAAAACCGCACCAGCAAAGGGGCCAGTTTCTGGATCTACATTCCGGGCGCGTAAAATCCTGCTGT
>DASWXG010000317.1:0-3809 GCA_036405615.1 Prosthecobacter sp.
GGCCAATGGCCAGACCGATGCCCTGGGAGGAGCCGGTGACCAGGGCGCGGCGGCCTTCAAGAGAGAATGCTTTCATCTTTCAGCTTCAGATAAGCGCGGGTGTTGGTGTCGGCAATGCGCCGGACGACTTCAGACGGATTCTTTTTCAGGGCGGTCACTTCCTTCTCATAGGTGCAGATCAGCCTGACGACCTGGTGATTGATCTCCGCCGCATAGCTGTAGAAAGGCGAGTCGCTTCCCCACATGAACTTGTCCGGGTAGGCGGCGGCGAGGTCGGCAATCACCCGGGCCGGGTCCGTATAGTCGCTGTCAAACCGGCGGTGACGGGGGGCGATGAACGGCATGTCATTCACGGCCCCTTCGCAGTGGATGCAGTGGGCGGAATTGTCGAACCAGGTGTTAGGCAGTGCGTTCACGCGGTCCAGGCATTCCTTGTCAAAACGGCAGGAGTGGGCCAGACAGAAACGAATTTGCGGATTTTCTTCCGCAATATCCAGGATGTCACTCGCCTGCGCCCAGAGATCGCTTTCAGCCACGCTGGAGTGGATGAGCAACGGCACATCCCACTCCTCTGCCAGCTCTAGGAAGACCTTGCCTCGGTCGCGAAGATGTTTGATGTCGGATTGCAGGATCGTCGTCTGCATCTTGATGCCGTGAAAGCGGTACTCCTGCCGCAGCTTGCGCAGTTCCTCCGCCTGTCCGGCCGTGTTGCGCATGGGGTCCACCATGATGAAGGGCAGCATGCGCGAGGCATATTCGGGGAACAGCTCGTAGATTTCCTTCAGCAGCCGGCGGTTTTCCAGCGCATAGGGCACACGGGTGAGTTGCATGCCGCCCTCCCGGATCTCGTGGCTCAGGAAGCCCTCGGCATCCAGCGCCATGTGGCTGACAAACGGAAAGACAATCCAGCGGTCCACGCCCAGCGCGCCGCCCTCCTCCGCCATAGCTACCAGTTGTTGAGCATAGGGGAAGTCGCCATGCAGATAAAACAGCACATCCACCCCGACATGATTGTGACAGTCAATGATCATCAGGGAGACACAAACGCAGTCCGCGCCGGAATCCCTTCACGCCGGTCACTCAAAGACGAAAGGCAGGTTCTGGCTTTTCATCAGGTCTCTTTCCTTGGCCAGATACTGGTCCGCCAGTCTGGCAAAAGCCCCCTCTGCTTTCATCCTGCGGATGCTTTCGTTGACCTGCGTCTTCAGCCCTTCATTGCCTTTTTTCAAGGCCACAGCCCAGGACTCCTGGCGCAGCGGAGCCAGCAGGGCGCGGGTGCGTTCCGGGTGCTGCGCATGGTAGTTCATCACAGAGACCTGGTCATACACCCACGCATCCACGGTGCCATTTACCACTTCCAGCACACAGGCGGCATCGGTATCCAGGGCCACCAACTGAGCCTCCGGCAACTCCGCCCGGCACCATTGTTCACCCGTGGTGGCGATGCGGACCGCTAGCTTCCGGCCAGGGGCTTTCAAGTCAGCGGCCGACTGGACCGGCGAATTTTTGGCGGCCAGGATGGAAAGCCCGGTTTTGACATAGGGCTCCGAAAAATCAATGGACTGCCGGCGCTGTTCACTGGCCGTGACGGAGGAAATGATGAGGTCAATCTGGCCGCTTTGCAGGGCCGGGATCAAGCCGTCGAAATTCATGTTCCGGTAGGTCACCTTCTTGCCCGTGGTCTTGCCGATTTCATCTCCAATGGCCACGCTGACACCGGTGATCCGGCCTTGAGTGTCCACAAACTCGAACGGCGGGTAGGTTGCATCCAGTCCGATCACAAGAACGTCCTCACGAGAACATCCGGGGACAAAGGACAGACAGACCAGGGCCAGGAACAGGTAACGGAGCAAGGCGGGAGTCATGACGACGCACTACGCACCGGAATGCCGGTTTGCGCCACCAGGAAAAGCAAAGAGTCTTCGCCTGCCTCAGGCCACGGAGGCGAGCATCTTTTCCAGGCGCTTGCGTGCCGCTGCCGCCTTCCGTTCCTCCCCCTGGTTTTCCAGCAGGGAAATGTAGTCCAGGCTGATTGCCTCGTAGCTGGTGACTTCCTCCTTCAGATGCAGTTCCAGAATGCGCAGGCTCTGTTCGAAATTCTGGATGGAAGCCGCATCGTCGCCAAGTTCATGGTTGGCAGTCGCCAGATTGCAATAGGACTGCGCCACATCCCGATGGTTGGACCCCAGAAGGCGGGTGCGGATGTGCAATGCCTCGGTGAACATCTCCTTGGCCTGGTCCGGGAACCCGGCCGTGTAGTAAAGGCTGCCAAGATTGTTGTAAACGGAGGCCACTTCTTCGGTTTCGCGTCCGCGTTTGGCCTCCAGTGTTTCCAGGGATCGCAGGTAGTGCTGCTCGGCTAGCGCAAACTTGCCCAGTCCCTTGTAGATCATGGCCAGATTGTTGCGCAGTTGCGCAGCAGTTTCCTCGCCGGGCGGAGTCAGGGCTTCATAGTCGCTGATGGCCTGCTCATAGAGCGGGATGGCCTCCGCTTCGCGCTGGCTGAAGTCCAGCAGCGTTGCCAGCTGGGTTCGCACCTGGGCCACCTGTTCTGGCGGCACCGTGGTTTTTCCCGCGATCTCCAGCGCCTCGCCATAGCTCGCTTCGGACCCTGCCACATCTCCCAGTTCCCGCAGCACATCCGCCAGCACATGCAGTCCGGTGAAAAGGCGCGGGGCCTCTGCCGGATCATCTTCCACAGCCTCCCGCAGGCCTGCCAGGGCGCTGGTGGCGGCATTCAGAGCTTCGTCCAGACGTCCCTGGCTCAAAAGTTTGGCCGCGTGATTGTCGAGCAGGTTGGAGAAACTTGATAAACTCGCAGACACAGGATTCGCAGGGGGTTCGTGGAACTGGCTATCATCACGGCAGGCCCCTTGTCACATCAAGCAAAAAAGCACGTTGTGATGGAGGGATGACGCTGGTTCTAAAAGGAGATACTCCGTTCAGTAGGCGTTGTCGCGCTTGAAGAAGGTCAAAAACATGATCTGCAAGTCCAGCAGCAGGCTCCAGTTCTCCAGGTACCACAGGTCGCATTTGATGCGTTCGGCCAGATCCGTGTCGCCGCGCAGCCCCTTCACCTGGGCCCAGCCGGTCATGCCCGGTTTGGCGTGGTGGCGGGCGTTGTAGTGAGGGATCTCGTGTTTGAAATCCGCGATCAGTTCCGGCCGCTCCGGCCTTGGACCCACCAGGCTCATTTCGCCTTTCAGCACGTTCCAGAACTGCGGCACCTCGTCGATGTTCCATTTGCGCATGAACGCGCCCACTCTCAGCCGGCGTGGGTCATCCTGCACGCACCACTGGGCGCCCGTGCCAGCCTCCGCATTCAGCTTCATCGAGCGGATCTTGATGATCTCAAAAGAAACCCCGTTCATCCCCCACCGTCGCTGCCGGTAAAAGATGGGGCCGCGGGATTCAAACCAGACCATAAAACCAAAAAAGGCGATAATGGGCGCGCTCAGGATCAGGCCCACGCTCGCCCCCACGATGTCCAGGGTCCGTTTGGCCATGACATTCAGCGTGCTGTCCAGAGGCAGGCGACTGACACCCAGCACGGGCGTTCCGGCGATGGTTTCCAGCGACAGGCCGGAGACGAAGATGCGGAAAACGGAGGGCGCCAGTTTAAACTGGATCATCTCTCTCTCACAGATGTTTGCCAGTTCCACCAGATGCTGGCGGGGAAGATCGGCGACGATAACCATATCTACCTCGTTGCGCGCAATCACGCGGTGGATGTCTTCCAGGTAGCCCACAAACGGAATGTCGGAAGCAGGGCTCTGGCTGTCTCTCCAGCCCGAGGCATCCACCCAGCC
>DASWXG010000318.1:0-8008 GCA_036405615.1 Prosthecobacter sp.
CGCGGCCATGGAAGAAGGCCGGTTTGACATCGTCTTGGCCGCCGCAGGTTTCCTTCCCGGCCCCGGGTCGCAAGGCGGGGCCTTTGCCGAAGAGCGCGTCATCATGCGCGAACCGCTGGTCTGGGTACAGGTGCGGAATTCCACCCTCAATCTCCGGCAGGATCCCCTGCCCCTGGTGCTCTTCGCCGCTCCCTGCGCCTTTCGCCGGGCTGCCGGAGAGGCCCTGGAGAAAGCCGGCCGCGCCTGGGAGTCCGTGTACTCCAGCGCCAGCCTTGCCTCCATCCAGGCAGCCGTCCAGGCCGACCTCGGCATCAGCGTCTTCGCCCGTTCTTCCGTCCAGCCCGGCATGAAAATCCTGGGCCCCAGGCAAGGGCTCCCCGCCCTGCCCGATTCCGTCATCGCCCTCTACCGGCGCAAATCCGCCGCCGAACCACTCACCTCCACCCTGGCCGGATTCATCACCCAGTCCGTCGCCCGCTGGCAGGAACAACCGGCGCGCCAAAGGGCAGAGGCTTGAGAAACCAAGCTGCCCCTTCGTGATAGTCTCATATGATACTATCATGCCCAGTCGTCGGAGGGGTAGCATCCTGCCAGGCAGGATGCCGCCTTGTCCGGTATAACCGCGCCCCTCTGTCTCTCACGCTCCTTGCTGCTGGCGCTCCAGTTCTGCACGCAGACGGTCTTCTTGTTCACGCAGTTTCGGAGTCATCTCCTCGCCAAAGTCTTCCATCTCAAAGATCGGGCGCAGTTCCACTTCGGAATCTTCGCCGGGCATGGGATCCGGACAGCGGCTCATCCACTCCAGAGCCTCTTCCATGGACTTCACCTTCCAGATCCAGAACCCGGCGATCAGTTCCTTCGTCTCGGCGAAAGGACCGTCAATGACCGTCCGTGTGCCAGCGGAGAGCTGGATCCGCTTGCCCTCTTTGCTGGGCTTCAGGCCGTCACCTGCCTGCATCACTCCTGCAGCGATCAGGTCCTCATTGAACTTGCCCATCGCCGTCAGCAGTTCCTCGCTCGGCATCGTGCCAGTTTCGGAGTTCTTCGTTGCTTTGATAATGACCATGACTCTCATCGCAGTGTTTCTTTCTTTTGGGTTGGGTTTGATCTGAGCGAGGCAGCGGCTTCCGGTTCAAACAACCGTCCGGCCAAAGCCTCATTTCAAAGAGATGACGAACCAGTCCGGACCCACTGGACAAACGCATGCACTTTTTTGCAGCTTTTTGTCTCCCCCCTCCGCTCTGGAGAACCCGGCTGCAAACGATCCCCCAAACACTCGAACACAAAAAACCCGCCACCTTTTGGGTGACGGGTTTTTTGAATCAATGAGCGGTCAATTGCCGGATCACAGCTTGGCCAGCACACCGTTCAGCGTCGCGCTGGGGCGGAGGGCGGCAGAGGCTTTTTCGTCACAGGGCTTGTAGTAACCGCCGACATCCACAGCCTTGCCCTGAACGGCGAGAAGTTCCTCGACGATCTTGGACTCGTTGGCGGTCAGCTCTTCAGCGATGGGCTTGAACGTGGCCTGCAGTTCAGCATCAGCGGTCTGCTCAGCCAGGGCCTGGGCCCAATAGAGAGCCAGGTAGAAATGGCTGCCACGGTTGTCAATGGTGCCCAGCTTGCGGCCAGGGGAGCGGTCAAACTCCAGGAACTTGCCGTTGGCAGTGTCCAGCGTATCGGCCAGGACCTTGGCCTTGGCGTTTTTGAACGTTTCAGCCACGTGCTCGAAAGAAGCGGCCAGGGCGAAGAACTCGCCCAGGGAATCCCAGCGCAGGTAGTTCTCTTCCAGGAACTGCTGCACATGCTTCGGAGCCGAACCACCGGCACCGGTTTCAAACAGGCCGCCGCCGTTCATCAGCGGTACGATGGAAAGCATCTTGGCGCTGGTGCCCACTTCCAGGATCGGGAAAAGATCCGTCAGGTAGTCACGCAGCACGTTGCCGGTCACGGAGATGGTGTCCTGGCCTTTGACGATGCGCTCCAGGCTGTATTTGCAGGCATCGGCCGGGGCCAGGATCTCGATGGTGAGGCCGCTGGTGTCGTGATCCTTCAGGTATTTCTCCACCTTGGCGATGATCTGGGCATCGTGAGCGCGGTTCTTGTCCAGCCAGAAGACGGCGGGCACACCCGTGGCGCGGGCGCGGTTCACAGCCAGCTTCACCCAGTCCTGCACGGGGGCGTCCTTGGTCTGGCAGGCACGCCAGATGTCGCCCTGCTCCACCTCGTGGGAGAACAGCACGTTGCCGTTCTTGTCGGTGACTTTCACGGTGCCCTTGCCGGGAATTTCAAAGGTCTTGTTATGGCTGCCGTACTCCTCGGCGGCCTGGGCCATGAGGCCCACGTTCGGCACAGAACCCATGGTCTTGGGGTCCAGCGCGCCATTGGCCTTGCAGAAGTCGATCACGGCCTGGTAAACACCGGCGTAGGAGCTGTCTGGAATAACCGCAAGTGTGTCACCCGTGTTACCCTGGGCGTCCCAGACTTTGCCGCCTGCGCGGATCATGGCCGGCATGGAGGCGTCCACGATCACGTCGCTCGGCACATGCAGGTTGGTGATGCCCTTGTCGGAGTTCACCATGGAGAGGCCCGGGCCGCTGGCGTAGGCCGCCTGGATGTCGGCTTCGATCTCGGCCTTCTTATCGGCAGGCAGCTTGGCGATCTTGCTGACGAGGTCGCCAAAACCGTTGCGGAAATCCACACCCAGTTCCTTCAGCGTGTCGGCGTGTTTGGCAATGAGGTCCTTGAAGAACACTTCCACAGCGTGGCCGAAGATGATCGGGTCGGAGACCTTCATCATGGTGGCCTTCATGTGCAGGGAGAAAAGTACACCGTCTTTCTTGGCCTCGGCGATCTGCCCGGCCAGGAAGCTCACCAGGGCGGCCTTGCTCAGGAAGGTGCCGTCCAGGATCTCACCGGCTTTCAGCGGGGTGCTTTCCTTCAGCACTTTGGTGGTGCCATCCGCACCGATGAACTCGATTTTCACATCCGTGGCCTCGGCCACCGTGACAGACTTCTCATTGGAGAAGAAGTCTCCTTTGCCGCCCATGGTGCCCACGGTCGTCTTGGAGTCAGCGCTCCACTTGCCCATGGAGTGCGGGTGCTTCTTGGCGTAGTCTTTGACGGCCTTCGGAGCGCGGCGGTCAGAGTTGCCCTCGCGCAGCACCGGGTTTACGGCGCTGCCCATCACCTTGGCGTAGCGGGCCTTGATCTCTTTTTCGGCATCGTTCTGCGGGTTCTCCGGATAGTCCGGCAGCTTGTAGCCCTTGGCCTGCAATTCGGCCACGGCAGCCTTCAGCTGCGGCACGGAGGCGGAGATGTTCGGCAGCTTGATGATGTTCGTCGTCGGCTCCAGGCAAAGTTTGCCCAGGTAGGAGAGTTCATCGGCGATGCGCTGCTCTTCAGTCAGCACTTCAGGGAAATTGGCAATGATGCGGCCGGCCAGCGAGATATCACGGGTTTCCACTTCGATTCCGGAGGACTTGGTGAAGGCCTCAACGATGGGCAGGAGGGAATAGGTGGCGAGAGCAGGGGCTTCGTCCGTCTTCGTGTAAATGATGGTGGGCTTCGCAGACATATCAGAGGAATATGGGGTATGCAGTGCTAGACGCGCCAGCGAGTCTGCGCAATGGACAACCTGACACCGGATGCGGCCAGATGCAGAAAAGCGGACGAAGACTTCTCCCAAATTGTCCTCCGCCAGCTTTGCCTTGCGTGCAGACATCTCCAACTCCCCTTCCTCTCCACCTTCATTTTCCGCTTTCCCCGCCATGTCCCAGCAGCCCCAGCCCGGATCTCCCGCCCCAGACTTTTCCGCCCCGGTCGCCGGAGGCGGCTACCCAACTGGCAGCACCGTCAGCCTCGCCAGTCTGAAGGGTGAAACCGTGGTCCTCTACTTTTATCCCAAGGACGACACCCCCGGCTGCACCACCCAGGCCTGCGCGCTGCGCGACGGCTGGACCGACATCAGCGCCAAGGCGAAGGTCTTTGGCGTCAGCATCGACAGCCTCAAGAGCCACGAAAAGTTCATCCAGAAACACGCCCTTCCCTTCCCGATCCTCAGCGACGAAGACCACTCGCTGGTCGATGCCTACGGGGTCTGGGTGGAAAAGAACATGTATGGCAAAAAGTACATGGGCACCGAGCGCACCACCTTCGTCATCGGCCCGGACGGCAACATCAAAGCCGTGTTTCCCAAGGTGAAGCCAGACCAGCACCTCGCCGCCATCCTGGCCGTGCTGTAAAGAACCGGGGTTGGAGGATCAGACCTCGGCTGCCAGCGCGGCAAAGGCCGCCTGTACGGTGCGGGTCACCGGGCCCGGTGTCGCCAGCGTTCGCCCGTTTACCTCAGAGATGGGATGCACATCCCGGGTGGAGGAGGTGAGAAACGCCTCCTCACAAAGCCCCAGCACGGTGGCTGGCAGCGTTTTCTCTTCGCAGGAAATGCCTGCCTGCGCACAGGCTTTCAAGACGAGATGACGCGTGATGCCAGCCAGACAGCCAGAGGCCAGCGGCGGGGTCAGCAGCCGCCCTTTCACCACCACAAAGACATTGGAACCTGTGCCTTCACACAGGTCTCCTTTTTCGTTGGCCAGCAGGGCTTCTCCGCAGCCTTCCTTCTTCGCATGGGCCAGGGCCACCACATTCTCCCCGTAGGAAACGCTTTTCACACCGGCCAGCGCCCCGCGTGTGTTGCGGGTCCAGGGCACCAGCACCACCTTTTCGCTGGGCGGCCAGGGTTTCAGGGGCGTGGCCACCACCAGCACGGTGCCGGGTCCGTCTCCACGGCCGGAGCCCAGCGGACCATCACCACTGGTCAGGGTCACTCGCACCCGTGCTTCCTCCAGGCCATTGGCCTTGAGCACCGCGGCCATCGCAGCCTCATAGTCCGCCTCCGGCAGGCAATGCAACCCGGTCGCGTCGCAAGACCTCGCAAGTCTTTCATAATGCTCGCGGCTCGCAAAAGGCCTGCCAGCATGGGCCGTCAGCGTTTCAAAGACACCGTCACCCACCATCAGTCCATGATCCAGGGGCGACAGCCGCGCTTCTGCCAGCGGCTGCAGGCGGCCGTTCAGCCAGACAAAGGGGGAAGTGCTCATTCTTTGTCCATGCTGGGGCAAAAAGCCTGCCATTCAAGCCTTGAAACCCATCGCCCCGACATCTTAGAAAAAGGGGGCTGTCCATTATCCACTTCCTGGCACAGCGTGTGCAGGGAAAATTCCAAAAAATTCCGAAGTCTGCCTCTTCCACCGGCACCCCGCCCCCGTCTCCACCTCTCGCTCCCACCCATCATGCTGCGCCTCGAATCATACCAAGGACAGGCCGTTGAACCCTATCTGGATGCCCTGGGTGCCCTGCGCATCACCGTCTTCCGCGAGTTCCCCTACCTCTATGATGGCGACCTGGATTATGAGCGAGACTATCTCCAGGCCTATGTCAACTGCCCCCGCAGCCTGGTAGTCCTCGCCTTCCATGGCGATGCTGTGGTGGGTGCCACCACCTGCATGCCCATGGCCGATGAAGGTCCTGCCTTTCAGGCTCCTTTTGTCGAAGCTGGCAGCGACCTTGCCTCCATCTGCTACCTCGGCGAATCCATCCTTCTCCCGCAGTATCGCGGCCGCGGTTTCGGGCGGCAGTTTTTCAAGCATCGGGAAAACCACGCCCGCTCCCTCGGCCTTACCCTGGCCACATTTTGCGCGGTGGACCGCGCCAGCGACCACCCCCTCCGGCCGGTACACTACCACCCGCTGGACCCCTTCTGGCAGTCCCTCGGTTACACCCGCCAGCCCGGCCTGCAAACCCGTTTCTCATGGAAGGAAATCAACGAAATGGAAGAGTCTCCCAAAAGCCTCACCTTCTGGACCAAGGAGCTGGTCTAACCAAAAGCACCGCCTCTCCCAGTACGGGATGGTGACCTGGTGAGAGTTCCTTTTTAGTCTCCCGGCGGCCCGCGCGCGGGCCGGCAAAGCGGAAGCCCCTCCCGGTTTGAAAAGCCTCGGAACCTTTGCTGAGGCATTTGCCAAATCCCGCTTTCCTCAGGCCACCTGTCGCGCCAAGATACTGCGGTCTGTTCCGGTTTCGCCGGTCTGCCTGCGGGTTGGCAGCCTGCGGTTTTCACACGTTCCATGATTCTTGATCTCCTCACCTTCGATCCCGGTCTCCCCTGTGAAAACGCCGAGGCTTATGCCGAAGCCGTCGTGGCCCTTGTCGAGGAATCCTGGGACAGCGGTGCAGATCTCGTTGTGCTGCCGGAATTCACCTGGATGGGCCTGGAGCCGCTGATGACTGCGGTTGCAGAATCAGCGGAGAAATCCGTGCCCGCCTCCGTTTACCAGCGTCTCTCCGCCCTCTTCTGGCAGGGCCTGCTGCCCCGTTTCCTGCCCCGCCTCACCCGGCCGGACAAAGCCGTGGTTCTCGGCACCGCCCCGTATTGGGATGCCTCCAGCCACCGTCTTTTCAACCGGGCTCCCATTCTCCACGCCGGGCAGCTTAGCCACCAGGACAAGCTGCACCTCACCCCCTGGGAGAAAGATTTCAGCCCCGGCGGCATCCTGTATCTGCGCGACTTCTTCGGCTTCCGCACCGCCGTCATCATCTGCCTGGACATCGAGATCCCCGAAATCTCCGCCCGCCTGCGCGGAGACGGCGTGGACCTCATCCTCTGCCCCAGCGCCACCGAGACCGTCCTAGGGGTCGAGCGCGTGGACCGCTGCGCCTCTGCCCGCGCCGTGGAACTGGCCTGCCATGTGGCTGTCACCCATCTCACCGGCCAGGCGCAGTCCGTGTTGATCGATGAAAACATCGGCCGCCTCGCCCACTACACCCCTTCCCAGGCCTCTTTCCGCCACTCCCCTCGCTGGACGGAGACAGACATTGTCAGTTCAGGCGTGCACCGCCTGCGCGTGACTTTGGAAAAGCGCCCCCTCACCCTGATGCGCCGGATGACCGTGGAGACAAATCCTGCTCATCTTGGCAAAGAAATGGCTGGCCATTTCTCCATTCATCAGGTCGAATCCTGAACTGTCGGTCGGTCATCAACGCAACCTCAACAACCCACAACATCCCGGAGAAACAGCCATGAGTGTCATCAATGAATTCAAAGAGTTCGTCATGCGCGGCAACATCATTGACCTCGCCGTCGGCGTCGTCATCGGCGGTGCCTTTGGCAAACTGGTGGACGGTGTCGTCAAAGGCATCATCGACCCCGTGGTCAAAATGGTGAAAGGCGAAGACGCGTTTCCCGCCCTTTTCCAGGGCGTGGGCGATCTGGGCAACGGCATCTTCAACTTCCTCCTGCTCGCCGCCGTGGTCTTCTTCATCTTTGTGAAGCCCATCAACAAGCTGCGAAACCTGCGCGCCAAACCCCAGGCCGACCCCGCCGCCCCTCTTGTGCCAGAGGACATCCAGCTCCTCACCGAGATCCGCGATCTGCTGAAAACGCCGAGAAGTTAGGCAGTCAAGACGGTCAAGCCCTACCCTCACGCCCACGCACCTCCCCGCAAGGAGTGAGGGCAGCCTGCCCTCAGCCTGACCGCATCTTCTTGCTCACACACGAGAGGAGCGCGGTTTCCCTGGCGGGTGCCTTCGGAGCTCCTGGCCGCAGACTAAAAAAGGGCGGCGCAGCCGCGAAGCCAAGGCTGCAAAGAGAGGAGCGCGGTCACTCCTGACCGCAGACCTAAAAAAAGCAGCGCAGCCGCGAAGTTAAAGGGGCGGCCCCCAAAAAAAACACCCAGCAGAGAATCCGCCCCTCCCCGCCCACCAGCAAACAGACCGCAACGCAACACCACCGCTTAAAACAGCCGGACCAGCCCCGGGCCAGTTCTCAAAAATCCTGTCACTTACGAGCCGTTACCGCCAGCGCACTGTTCGCCCTTGTTGCCAGGGGTCATCACCCTGCTTCCCCCATGCAACCAAAGATGACAGAGTCACGATTCGTGACATACGCGCTCACAAAGTCAGTGAAAGTAGCGAAGATGGGTTCAGGAATAGCGTCTGATAGGCGATAGACAGT
>DASWXG010000319.1:0-8045 GCA_036405615.1 Prosthecobacter sp.
AGCGCCATGACCGGCCTGCTGGAGTTACGGATTTTAGACCAACACGAAGACTTTGACCCGCTCCGCCCCGTGCGCCTTGCCATGATCGAGTGTTGCAGCCACTTGATGAACCATCTCGACATCTACGACCTTGATCCTGCCATTTACGGGGACTTGCGCCCGCGCTTGCAAAAGCTGCTGCACAAGCTGGAAATCGAGGAGTCGCCCTAAACATCCAGGGCCCCATCTTTAACACCCTCCCCCCGCACATTTCTTTTCTCCCGGCCGCAATTCCTGCTGGAGGTTTGCAGCCGGGAGCCGTTATCTAGGGTCTGGAGCCATGTCTGCTGAAACATCTGTCCCCCCGGCCTTTGCCCTTGCGGTGAAGCAGGTGCGGCGGCGTGTCTGGATGCGCCGGTGGGTGGCGTGGCTGACCTATAATGTCTGGCCGGTGGTCGGGGCCTTGCTTGGGGCCTGTCTGGCGTGGTCTTTCACCGGTCTGGCTCCCACGGCCTGGCCGCTGGCCGGGGTGCTCCTGCTGTGGCTGGTGGCGGGCGCGGTGGTCACCACCGTAAAAATGCCTTCCACCTATGCCGCATTGGCTCTCTGGGACACCAGCCGCCAGCAGCGCGAGGCCTTTGCCACCGCGTGGTGGTTTGAGCAGCAGCCCGAGGCCTCTCCCCAGGCACTGACACATGTGCAAACCCAGCGCGGTCTGCTCCCGGCAGCCCTGTCCGGCCTGGCCAAAGACCTGCCGCTTTCCGGCTCCCTGCTTTTGGTCGTGCCCTGGCTCGTGGCACTGGCCGCCGCCACCGTCATGTCTCTCGCCGCGCCGCAGGACACCGCCATGCCTCTGGATGAATCCATGCAGGCCGCTGCCAAAGCCGAGGCGGAAAAGCTGGCGAAAACCGATCTGGAAAAGAAGAACCTGGCCGGTCTGAGCGAAGATGAAAAAGCCGCTTTGGACAAGCTTCAGGAGAACTTGAAAGCCACCGCCAGCGGCCTGGAAAATGCCAAAGGGCAGGATGCGCGCCAGGTGATGTCCGAGCTGGAACAGCGCGCCCGCGAGGCTGAAAAGCTGGCCGAGCGCCTGGCACCGGAAAACGAAAACTGGGCCTCGGACAAACTCGTGCAGGCCCTCCGCGGCCATGCCGACACGGCGGATCTGGGCGACTCCGTGGCCGGTCGCAAGGCCGCCCAGGCCGCCACCGCCGCCGAAGCCCTGGCAGCAGAACTCAAAGCCCCGCAACTGCGGGAGGCCACCCGTGACCGTTTCCGCGAAACCCTCTCAGACGTCCTCGGCAGCGCGGAAAAGGAGGACCGCACCCGGCTGGTGGGCCAGCATGTGATCCAGGCCGGGGAGGCCGCCCAGAAAGGCAGCTTTGCCGAAGCGGGCGGAGATTTTGAGAAGCTGGCGGACAAGCTGCGCGACCAGGCCCTGCGGGAAAAAAGCCGCGAGGAACTGGAAAAGCTGGCGCAGCAACTGCGTGACGCAGGCAGCAACATCGCCGGGCAGAAGGACGGCGGCATGCAGCAGATGAACGCCTCCAAAGCCAATGAGGCACTGGGGCAGTCCGGGCAACAACCAGGCAGTCAAAACATCCCGCAGGTAAGCCAGAACCAGCCTGACCAGCCAGGGGCTGGTCAACAGCAGCAGCAGTTGCAGCCGCCCGGCTTTGGCCAGGGCCAGAATCAAAACCAGGGCCAGGGCAACCCACAAACCATGCAGATGGGCCAGGCAGGAAAACCAGGGCAACCCGGCCAGCCAGGGCAGTCCGGCATGCCGATGCTCCTCGCGCCAGACCCGCGCAACAAGAGCGACAAACCACCGGACGCCCTCATCATCGGCGACGTTCCCAACCCGGATGCCATCATCTCGATGAACGGCCAGATGCCAGGCCAGACCGGCGGGCGCGAACCGGGCGTCGGCAAGGCTGATCTGAAAACCGGCGGGACTGAAAAGCACGACAGCACCCAGACGCGCGTGGTCACCGCCCAGCAGAACAATGAAGGCCAGTCCAGCGTGCGTGCAGTGGAGGGCGGTACCCGCCAGGAGTCCGCCTCGCGCACTGCCACAGAGACAGCGGTGGAGTTTATCCAGGCCGAAGAGGAGGCGCTGGATGATGCCGCCCTGCCTCCAGGCCGCCGCGAACAGGTGCGGCGTTACTTCAACGAGCTGCGCCGCCGCTTTGAAAAGCAGCCCTGAGCCCCTTCCTCCCTCTTCTCGTTTTTTCTTTTCACTCCCGTTTTCTCTGCCATGTCCGCCTTTCCCGAACTGTTCAAAACCCTCAAGACCGAGCTGCAAAAATCCGTGGTCGGGTATGATGCCCTGCTCACCGACGTCCTTGTGGCCATTTTCTCAGGCGGTCATGTATTGCTGGAAGGCGTTCCCGGGCTCGGAAAAACCTTCCTCGTCCGCACCCTCTCCCAGGTGGTCGGTCTGGAACCCGGGCGTGTGCAATGTACGCCCGACCTCATGCCCGCCGACATCCTCGGCACCCACATTGTGAATGAAAACGAGCACGGCCGCCGGGTGATGTTTTTTGAAAAGGGGCCCGTATTCAAGAATCTGCTGCTGGTGGATGAGATCAACCGCGCCACGCCCAAGACCCAGGCCGCCCTGCTGGAGGTGATGCAGGAACGCTCTGTCACCACCGGCGGTGAACGCCACACTCTGCCAGAGCCCTTCTTTGTCCTCGCCACCCAGAACCCCATGGAGATGGAGGGCACCTATCCCCTGCCCGAAGCCCAGCTGGACCGTTTCATGTTCAAGATCAAGGTCCCCTTCCCGGACCTGGACTCCCTGGTGGAAATTTCCCGCCGCACGACCGGTTTTGAAGAACCCAAGCTGAAGTCAATCCTCAGCGGCAGCGACCTCATGAAACTGCAGCGCGAACTGGCGGAAATCCCCGTGGCAGATCCCGTGGCCCGGTATGCCTCCCAGCTCGTGCTCGGCACCCACCCGGAGACGCCGGGCGTGCTGTCCGAGGTGCAGCGTTTCGTCTCTTATGGTGCCAGCCCGCGCGGCCTGCAGAGCCTCATCCGCGGTGCCCGTGTCTGGGCCGCCGTGCATGGCAGCGCCGCCGTCTCTACCGATGACATCCGCGCCATCGCTCACGTGGCCCTGCGCCACCGCATCATCCTCAACTTTGAAGGCGAAGCCCAGCAGATCAAAGTGGACGACCTCATCACCAAACTGCTCGACCAGGTAAAAACCCCGGCTCAGATGGCGGCGTGAAGCACAACAAATAAGGGCCTCTGTTTTACGTCACGCCGAAGTCCTAAGGGGAACCGCAGCCATCCTTGGTATGACACAGATTGCTAGCAAGCCTCTTTACCTCTGGTGGACGGTTTCATATCTATGGATGTTCCTCTTCTTGGGCCTGATAACATCCGCCGTTTGTTTTGAAGGCTTTCGTTCGATAGAGGCCAAAGGCCTTCTTTTTTGCGGGTTGTTCGCCGTGGCAACCTTCCTTATCATCGGCGTCGGATACCGATACTGGCAAAACCTGGCCCATACCGTTCTCCTGGAAAACGGCTCAAATGTCCGGCTGATCTCATGGCAAAGAAGCCAGAGTATCCCGATCACGGCCAGCTTATGCATACGGCAGAAAAGCCTCGGCAGGATCATTGTGATTTTTCTGGAGAATGACGGAAAAGTTCTCGGAAAGTATTTCCCGCCGCTGGATCGCTATCGGGAAATTCGAGCCCATGGCACCGGACATTACTGGAAGGGAATCCTGGAACATCACATGGCTTTCGAAACTTGACTGACTACTGATTTTCAGGGTGATGCGGTATTTGACTGATGAGGAATCAGCGGCGCCCGACTCGACTATCAGGCTGCAGCATTGCCATGATTTTGGCAGGCACGGAGCAAGGTCACTCCAGAGCCCTTTCGGTAGAGTGTCCTCTTGGGTTTCCTTGCTATGAAGGGCTAGCCTCCCCAACTATTCAGTTTCCAGTCCCCGGTTTTCAGTGTTCATTGGACCGGACCGTGTTCGGTTGACAACTGAACACGGGCTCCTGACTCCTGACCTCCCTCCCATGCCCCGCACCGCCCAACAGCACCGCAAGACCGCCGAAACGGACATCCAGATTGAACTCCATGTGGACGGCTCCGGCAGTTCCACCATTGACACCGGAGTGCCGTTTTTCGACCACATGCTCACGCTGTTTGCCAAGCACGGCCTGTTTGACCTGAAGGTGAAGGTCGTCGGTGACGTGGATGTGGACTACCACCACACGGTGGAGGACACCGGCATTGTGCTGGGCAACTGTTTCCGCGAAGCCCTCGGCAACAAGGCCGGCATCGTGCGTTACGGCTTCTTCCTCCTGCCCATGGATGAAACCCTGGCCGAGGTGGCCCTGGATCTCAGCGGACGTCCGTTCCTCAGCTATCACGCCCCGGAGAAGATGGAGGCCATCGGCGGCCGTGCCGGCGTGTTCAGCTACCAGCTGGTGGAAGAGTTCCTGCGCGCCTTTTCCAGCGCCCTGGCCTGCACCCTGCATGTGGAAATCAAACGCGGCCGTGATTCCCATCACATGGCCGAAGCCATCTTCAAAGGCCTGGCCCGCGCGCTCGACGCCGCCACCCTTAAAGATGCAAGAGTCACCGGCATTCCGAGCACGAAGGACGTATTGTAATTCATCCCCCCATGAATCTCGGAGTGCTCGACTACGGCGCTGGCAACCTGCGCAGCGTTCTCAATGCCTTTAAAGCCATCGGCCACGAAGCCCGACTCGTCACCGAACCGCAGGGTTTTGACGGCCTGGATGTTCTGGTCTTCCCCGGCCAGGGAGCCTTTGGCGACAGCGTGCGCATCATCAAGGAGCGCCAGCTTTGGGATCCCCTGAAGCAGTGGCTCAAGGACGAACGCCCCTACCTGGGCTTTTGCCTCGGCTACCAGCTCCTGTTTGAATCCAGCGAGGAATCCCCCGGCGTGGAAGGCTTGGGCATCGCCCCCGGCGTGGTGCGCAAGTTCCTGCCCGGCGAAGAAAACCTGAAGATCCCCCACATGGGCTGGAACCAGGTGCACTGGGAGGAACGCGGTGCGAAGTGGTGGCAGGGCCTGCCCAACCCCAGCCACCTGTACTATGTACACAGCTACTACCCGGACGTGGCAGACAAATCCCTCGCCCTCTGCACCACCGACTACGGTGGCGAATTTGTGGCCGGCATCTGCAAGGACAACCTCATGGCCGTGCAGTTTCACCCGGAAAAGAGCCAGGACACCGGCCTGCAGCTTCTGCGCAATGCCGTGAGCGTTTTTGGTTAGGTCACATCACCGGAGGGCGGCCATACTGGCCTCAGCTTTTTGCGGCCTCGTTCGTCGCAACAACGACGATGGGTGCCTCATGGTCTTTTTTCCCAAAGCCATGAGGGCTGGAAGCCCACACTCCCTGTGCCTTGCCACGACATGTTGCACTGTCGCTTGCAAGGAGGGAGGCCGTCCCTGGCCTCATTGCTGACGGCAGGATGGCGCCACTCCTTGCGGTTGGTGCCACCCCATAGCCAACGATTGTCCACCACCGCAAACGCCTGGGCGGGATGACCTCACTTACAGAGGCCGGTCGTAGATCTTTTCAAACACCGCCTCAGGCCCTTCCGCGATGCGGTTTGGATCCACGATGGTGATGCCGTCTTCGCCAAAACGGGCCGTCACCGTGGCCCCCTTGCCTTCCTGCAAGTACTTGAAGTTCAGGTCACGTACTTTGGCCGCGGCGTCCACGAGAGCACAAGTGATGCGCGCCTCCTCTGCGGTGGGATAGAGAGAGGCCACCGCCTCCCGGCTTTCACCGGCAAACTTGATCCGGGAGATCGCCACCAGGCCCACCGTGAGGCTGTCGACCCCGTAGCCGATGTAGCCTTTGCTGCCGTCCGGGCGGGCAACGTCGCGGGTGAAGTGGTTGTTGCTGGTGCGGGAGCCGCCGCCCTGGTTCCACCAGCGGAAGCCTCGATACTGCTGGTCGCTTTCTACCTTGCCATCCGCACCCACGATTTCATGCCCCTGGTTCACGGGGCCTTCGAAATCGGCGGGGGTGATCCAGTTGTTGTGGAAATTGATGCTCATGCCGTTGTCAAAATCCACACGCACCTGCACCGCATCATAGGCGTTGATGCCGTCGCGGATGAGCCTCTTTTTCTGGCCCACGGCCGTGAGGCTGACGGGCTTGGACTGGTAGTAGGACCAGATGAGGTCCGTCCAGTGCGGGCCGACATAACTGAAAGGGTCGGAAGATTCCACCCACTTGAAAGTGCTGGTGCTCACCTCCAGTGGTTCTTCCAGATAAGCCGTTCCATAAAGAGGGGCGCCAATGCGGTTCTGGATGTCATCCCGGATGCGCAGATGGTCCGGGTCATAGCGTTTGTGCATGTCCACTGCCACCACGCAGTTCTTGGCCTTGGCCGCCGCGATGATCTCGTCAGACTCCTGGATGCTCAGGCACATCGGTTTTTCCGTCAGCACGTGCACCCCTTTGGCCAGGGCCGCCAGGATGGGCTGCGTATGCAGATGGTCCGGCGTGGCCACGGCCAGCACGTCCAGATCCGGGTAGTCGCGCAGAATGTCATCCCAGGGGGCATCGCCAAAGTAGGCCTTCGGCTCATGCCCGGTCCATTCCTTGAAAGCTGCGGCGGACTTCAAGGCCGACTTTTCCGACCGGGTTGCCACGGCCACGAGATCAAACTTCACCGGGGCCAGATCGCGGGAATGTTTGTCCAGGCCCACACGGGCCAGCTGGCCGGCGATGCCAAAACGTTGAAGATCAGCATAGGCGCGCAGGTGGACATCTCCGCCGAACATGCCGGCACCGACAAGGGCGATCTGGATAGTGGGAACGTTGGATTCCATGATTGAAAATGAGTGCATGGAGTCAAAGCAAAGGCCGCCCATGATGCAAGACGGGACCTCGGTATCGAAATGACCAACAGTGGCCCTGCAATGATGCGTCGTTTTTTTGAAAAAAGCAGCAACCTGCAAGCAACCGCCCCTCTTATTTGAGAGGAATTGATCTTTCAGGGACGCAAAAAATAGGATTTCGCAAAAATCCCAATGCGTTCATGCTGAATGCCATATTTTGGGTCATTTCCATAACAGATGTCATTTATTTGTGAAAAATATAAAAAACAGTATTGCTTGATTTTAAAACATCTGTTATAAATACCATATTCCAAGCAAGGTCATCCTGGCTGGGAAGACAACAGAGATACCAACAGCCCAACAAACGACATCGCTATGAAAAAAGTTAAGCTCAACGCTTCCCTGAAAGCTGGCTTCTCCCTCGTGGAAATGCTGGTCGTCATTGCCATCATCGGCATCATCGCCGCCATCGCCATCCCTAACATCGGCAACATCAACGACAGCGCCAAGCAGGCCACCGCCCAGCGCAACGCCCAGTCCGTTGCTTCCGTGGTGAACGCCGCCATCGCCGCCGGTTATGTTCCTCCAGCCACCTGGTCTGACACCGCGCTGCTGACCCTGGTTCAGGGCGACACCATCAAGCCTGGCTCCGGCCCGTTCAAAGACAAGATCTTCACCGTCGGCAACATTGACGACGAAGAAGAAGCAGCCGTGCTCGAGTACATCGAGTGGGACAACGACAACAAGCAGGTCAAGTACAACGCCCGCGACGACGGCTAATCGCCGCCTTTGCTTCCGCCCGGCTCCAGGCTCTGGACGCCATCTCATAACCTGCGGGTAATGAGCTGACGCAACCGGGCACCTCTTCAATCCGCCGGGGATTTTCTTCCCCGGCGGATTTTTTTCAGACTTCGTTCAAGCCACCAGTTTCCGGAGTTCAACCCCATGTCTCCTCCGCCCGTCCACCGCGTCCGCGCCGGCTTCACTTTTGTGGAGGCCGTTTTCACCATTGCCATCATCGGCATCATGGCCGCACTGGCCATCAGCGCGATTTCGAACGCCGCACGGGATACCAACCGCATTGTCGCCCGCCAGCAGCAGGCCACGGTCCAGGAGGCGCTGAACGCCTGGGTGCTTTCCCAGTCGCGGGTCCGCACCGCCACCGGCCAGGACACAGCCCAGGTGCAGAGCATTGATAACCTG
>DASWXG010000320.1:0-3490 GCA_036405615.1 Prosthecobacter sp.
TGCGGGATCTTTGGTCCATCTTCCAGTTCACCATGCCCGGCTACCTGGGTGCCGCCGCCTCCTTCAAGGAGCGCTTCGAAAACCCAATTCAGTCCGGCCTGGACCAGCCGGCTGGCCGGGCGGCCTCGCTGCGCCTGCAGAAGCTGACCCAGCCCTATTTCCTCCGCCGCACCAAGCGGCAGGTGCTCAAAGATCTGCCAGAGAAGATCGAACAGGTGCTGTGGTGCACCCCCAGCCAAGCGCAGATGGAATTCTACCGTCGGATCTTGGAAGAGGGACGGGAGGAGATCAAGGCGGCCCGCAAGCGCTCCGGCCAAGGCGGGGCGAAGATGACGATGTTCACGGTGCTGCTGCGCCTCCGCCAGGTTTGCTGCGATCTCCGCCTCACGGGCGTGGCCAAAGAAGCCCTGGCAGGCCTGGAACCGGAGGATCTCTCAGGCAAGTGGGCCGCGCTGCACGATCAGGTGGAAACCGCGCTCGAATCTGGCGGAAAAATACTTATTTTCAGTCAGTTCGTTCAGTTTTTACGTCTCATGCGTGAACGCTTTCAGGCGCAAAGACTGGACTTTGCCTACCTGGACGGCAGCAGCCAAGACCGTTCCCAGCAAGTGGACCGCTTCCAAAAGGACCCCAACTGCCGCCTTTTCCTCATCAGCCTCAAGGCTGGCGGCTACGGCCTGAACCTGACTGCGGCCGACAGCGTGATTTTGGCCGACCCATGGTGGAATCCGGCCGTGGAAGCCCAGGCCATCGACCGCGCCCACCGCATTGGCCAGCACAAGGTGGTAAACGCGTACCGTCTGGCCATCCGCGGCACCGTGGAGGAGCGGATTTTGAAGCTGCAGGCGCAGAAGCGTGGCCTCGTCGAAGCCGCGCTCAATGATCAGGCGCCACTGATGGAGGGCCTTAGTGAAGGTGAGTTGGAGGACCTGATTCAGTGAAAAATGGGGTGCAACACACCCCTCCGTACGATTCGGCGAAACGTGATATCCCAAGCTTAAATGTTGCGAATGAGAGATATTAAATGTTTGCTGATGGTCCGGCACCGCAAACCAGCGACAGAAATGCTCGGGAATGCCTTCATCCTGAAGGCACAGGCATGGGGAGGGTAGAGGGCGTGATAAAGTCCACTCAGAGGACTCAGCCGATCAATTCCTTAGCCCACCGTCGAAGCGGGCCCAAGCGGGCAGGCTACAAGAGGAGTGTCTGGAGGCTCAAAGCTCTTGTTGCGTTAGGAGTAACAACACTTCTTGAGCCATTGAGGTACAGTGATATTTAACATGTATTGATTATCAATTTTTCCCGGCAGGGTCACTCGCTTTTCTTCGTCGGCCACTGAAACCACACTTGAAGCGCTAGTTCAGCCTCAGGAACGCTGGAGAGCGTCAAAACGGTACCGTCCCGCAGTTGGATGATGACTTCCTCGCCCTTCTTAATGGCGCTCAAAAGGGATTGAACGCAGGCGTGCGCGTGCGAGGAGGCGAGAAGATCTTGGAGAGACTGTTCTTCAATGGACATAACCAGGGCAGGGGCCAACGGCACTGTACAGCAGCGCGATCTGTGCCCCTGAAGAGAAGAAAGTTCGGCAGGGTAGCAAGCCCACCGGCTCCTTGCCCAAAGGCACGGGTGCCTGTGAGCGGATGGGTGAATGTCTGGACTTCCTTACAACGCCGCAGAATTCGTGTCATTGCAATATCATGACATGTTTTTTGCTTCTTTTCGGCAGAGGCCGCGCACATAAAGAGCCATCGTGGGAACCCGCATTTCGCAATCCCGCGACATTTGAAGGCGCTCGATTCCGCCGAGGGACGCGAATCTTAAGCATGCAAGACAACGACCAAGAGAGGATGATCCAACTGAGCCGGGCACGGAGCACCGTCGATGAAATCGAGCAGCTGTGCGCCAGGTCTGCCCAGCTCACCGCACGGGCGGAGGAACTGCTGGCGGGCCTGAGACTGATGCGCCCCGTGGACAGTGGGCCGGACTCATTGCGGCCATGAACTAAGATGGCCCGGACAGTTCTGTTGGCAGCATGGAGACCGGTCGCTGTAGTCACCCAGATCATGCCCGCAAGTGACCCCGGAACCGAAGTGTTACGTACATCCTAATTATCTGATATTCAGTATTATCAAGATTGTTTGCACGAAGACCGCACAGTCCTTTCGAGGAAATGAGAGAGGGAAAGCAGCCTCCCGAGGGAAGTTTTAGCATTTTCGACCCTTGCCTGCGGCAAAACTTTATTTCTAGAACGATGGAGGTTTGAGTGGTAATTCAGCGAAAACGTTGATTTTCAACCCGCAAGCTCGGGTTACGTCACTAAGGTCATTTGACTTCTTTTGTGAATTAGAATTCTATTTCGGTTCACTTCTAGCCTTTCTCGACTGCCATGACTTACGAACTCAAAGCTCTGCGCGCAAAAGTCCAAGAATTGAAAGACCGCCTTGAGACGCTGTCCCAACATTCAGGCCATGTGGACCGCCAGCTCGAAAGGTTAGTCGGCTCTCCGAGCCGGTCCTCGAGGTCGGCAGGCAGTGGCCCGCAGGGGCCCAGCTGGCCTAGGATGCCTCCAGGACGGGGCAGCGTATAAGTTCGTGGGAAGCGTTGCAGGCGAAGGTTCGCACACGTGGCTGCGGTCGCCCGTGCGAACTTGAAGCCATGGCGCGAGATCTTGAAACCCTGCTCGCCCAAGTGCAGAAGTCGATCGCGGAGTCCAAGGCCATGATCCTGGTCACACGCCAGATGGTTGAGAATTCCCGCCAAGTTCTGCGCGGCCAAGTGGCGGAATCGCCCGATCCTGCGGCAGACAAAAACGGCCCAGAATCAGCAGGCACGCCAATCGGGGATTCCCCGGAGCAGGCGTCAGGTGAGCTATAGCCACTAGAAAACCCTCTCCAAAATGCGATGTTTGGGCATGTCAGAGGACTTGGCCATCCTGATCCAGCGCGTCCGCACCCTGCGGGATCGTAGCCAGCATCTGTCGGCCGAGGCCGCCCGGGTGATCCGGGAGGCTCACAAGCTCATGCGGATTTCCCCCCTAAAACCTTTGCCCATCCCGCCGCATAAGGGCGCCGCGACTGTGGAGGATTGAGCCGACCTGCATGAGGGGGCTGGGGCCGTGGCCTGCTTTAGCCCGACATAGGGGACTGGTTGATTGTTTCGTTTTGGCTGGTCGGAGGCGGGGGAAGTTGGCAGTCTCATGGCGATCTCGGCGTTGCATAGGCAGCGCCCGGCCAACAACCCAGCACCTTTCCTCCATTGACCATGCTAGACGAAACCAACGCCCTTGTAGTGCACCTGGAAGCCGTGCTCCCCGAATCCACGTTGCAGGAAGCGGTCGGACCTCGCTCATCCTCGTTCCGGCAGCACCAGACCTTGCTGCGGAGATACCGAGGTGCGGCGGTCGGGCTGCACATCAATGGGATTTCGGCCGCAGGTGTGCTGTGCCTTGCGGAGGATGGTGCTCCTTTCCTTGGGTCCCTGTGCTTTACAA
>DASWXG010000321.1:0-2065 GCA_036405615.1 Prosthecobacter sp.
CAGGCGTGACCGATGTGCTGGATCTCACCGCTGAATTTGACGCGCCCAATGCCTTCCGTATTCTGCCCGGATATCGCAACATGGCGGTGACAGACCTGACCGCCCCCACCTTGCATCAGATGCAGACCATGGCGGAGCACATCGAGCGGGTGCGCAAAGACGGCATTGTCTTCGTGCATTGCAAAGCTGGTTATTCCCGCACCGCCGCAGCCGTGGGCGCATGGCTGCTGCACGGCGGCGGCACCACCGAGGCGGCGATGCGCCAGATGCGGGAGGCCCGGCCGGGCATGATCATCCGCCCGGAGGTGGTCAGGGCTTTGCGCGATTTTGAAAACGCGCTTATGGCACCGGGTCGTGCCGGTGCCTGAAGCGGAACGGAAGCAATCCGTCCGGGCTTCTCAGAAGCTTTTGAAAATTCAGCTCATCCCATCTCCTGAGTTTGTACAGGATGTGCGCGTGGCACATCGAGCCGCTATCGGCCCGATTGATTTCGGAACTGCGCGAAGCGTCCCCGAGTGCGGTGGCAAAGGAGCACGGAGCCACTAGGGCTCCGGCGACACCGCTTGGATCGCGCGCAGGATCCTCTTGCTACCTGCCGTTCTTGAAGTCGCGAAGCGAGAGTACAGGATGCACAACGGATCTGGAGCTCGACGGCACCCTGGCGCTTTGCGACTCAAGAGAGCGTTGCCACAGCGGGAGAGCCGTGGGCTCCGATGCAAGCGGTGGCGCCGAGGCACTGGCTTTGCCCTTGCCTGAATCACCGTTGCTCCGGGACGCTCCGCGCATCAAGCAGCCGTTATCGGGTTCACGGACAGGTTTTTCAGGCAGCTTCTCAGCGCGCCTTCAAAGCCCACTCGAGAAAACGGTACACATGCTCGTTGGACTCCGGGGTGGGGCTGTGGTCCGGACGGTTGGTCATGGCGATGCCGTTCTTCTGGCCTAACAAGTGATTGACTTCGTTGATGCGGTTCAGCGGTTCCCAGCGTTTGGGCGGGTCTTCCGCTCCGCCCGAAACCAGGAAAGGGCGCGGAGCCATGAGGGCCTGAAACTCGACCAGGTCGTGACCTTTCTCGATCAGCACCTTGTAGGTGCCCGTGCGCGGGCTGTCTGCGCGGATCAGCCCGGGCTTGCGGGTGATCTTTTCATCCAGCCCCAGGTACCAGGGCTCCTGGTAGTTGATGCTCTGGCGGGTTTCATCAAAAACCACACCGGGGTCCGACCAGACACCACATGCATATTTGTCCCATAGGCAGGCACCAAACATGGCCCACTTGCCGCCATAGGAATGGCCCATGATGCCGATGCGTTTGGGATCCACTTCTGGGCGCTGTGAAAGTGCAGTCCAGGCGTTGGCGGAAACATAGCCCAGATAGCTCAGGGGCTGGCACTTGGCTCCGGCTGTGAGGACCGGCTTGCGTGCGTCGCCTCCGGGCGAGCCGATGGACAGTGTGACAAACCCGCGCTTGGCGAGCTGCAGGGCAAAATCCCGCAGCGGTTTTTGAGACAGGCCAATGCTGCTTTCAGGATCGTAAAACGGGACAAAGACAGCCGGGAAGGGGCCTTTGCCCGGAGGGACCAGCAGATAACCGTCGCCGGTTTGCTCAGGGGCGATCTGAAGGCGGATGTGGTGTTTGGTAAAGCCGTCTCCCTGGCTGGTTTGCAGAATCTCCAGCTTCGGCTGTTCGAGAAGCGGTGGCCATTCGCCCATCAGCGAGTGCCACTCCTGGCGGATCTCTTCCCGGCGCTTTTGCCAGCCCTCTGCCGTCGCGATGGGTTTGCCGTCGGCTGTCTTGAGAACCGTGGCATAGCTGCCGGTTTTGCCGGCCCACTCGGCGGGAGGACTGAAGCTGGAGGCAATGCTGTTCCAGAGAGCGTTTTCATCCGTCGCGGCTGTGGCCGCAACGGACGTGGAGGCGAAAAACAAAAGGGCGAGGAAGCGGGTGCGAGTCATGAATCTGACTCTGCACTACGGCCTCCCCGCCCCTTTGTTTTCTAAAACTCTAGGCTTCCATCAGCTTCGTACTGAGGCGGTCCACCATCGTGCGAAACTCGCCCGTCTCATTCA
>DASWXG010000322.1:0-2364 GCA_036405615.1 Prosthecobacter sp.
GCATGGCATCCCTGTCATGACCAGGCATTCAATCATTCATTAACCAATCATTAAATCACAAGAATCTCCTCTAACTACCCTATCCCATGATCGCAAATCTCGACCCCGAAGCTCCCGTTGTGGCAGCTCCCCGCAGAACGCCGAACCTCATCCTTCATTGTGGCGCTCATACCGCCTCCTTGAAGGACGTTCGCACCATCCCGACTCCGCCAGCAACCGATACCTGGTGTCCCATCCCTCACCACGATTTGATCTCGACGGTGCAGAGGACACTGACTCAGTCCCGGCTCAAGATCGGCACCCAGGCACATTCTTTGTCCCACAATGGCTCGCGCTATTTTGGACTCATGGAAGTGCACTCCGCCCGCAAGAACAGCGACGACTACTGCCTGGTCCTTGGCCTGCGCAACAGCCATGACAAGAGCTTCCCTGCAGGCATCGTTGCCGGAGCTAATGTTTTTGTGTGCGACAACCTTTCCTTTTCAGGAGAGATAAAGTTTGCCCGCAAACACACACGCTTCATCAACCGGGACCTTCCGCAGCTGGTGGAACGTTCGGTGGGACTGCTGATGTCGAAATGGCATCACCAGGACACCCGGATCACTGCCTACAAGGAAGCCGAAGTCAGCGAAGTGGAAGCACACGACCTGATCATCCGGGCCACCGACGTCGGTGTCTGCTCCAACCGCCTGATCCCCACCGTTCTTCAGGAATGGAGAGAGCCCCGGTATCAAGCCTTCAGCGGTCGCACCGTCTGGAGCCTGTTTAATGCCTTCACCGAGTCCCTGAAATGCGGAAGCCTGAGCGAGCTGCCGAAACGGACCGAAGCTTTGCACGGCCTGCTGGATACCCACGTCGGATTGTCGGCGTGAGAGAAAAGGGGATTCGGCTTTGGCCGGATCTCTTTTTTTTAGCTGTTGGATCGTAATACCATCATAGCCACAAAAGGATATAGTGATATGCTCTCGAAGTGGGGGCTCGTGCCGCATGTTAGCTTGATTGGGTGTCCGTTGGACTTGTCAGGCATTCACCTCCGGTTTAGGAGCTGCGCATCCAGTTCACTGAAAACTCCTGATTCACGCCAAAGCTGGCGGTTGCCTATGACATACAGCACTTCCTTTGCCCGTGTGACTGCTACATTGAGCAGGTTGGGACGCCCTCCCGCCCATCCGCGGGCTCCAGTCTGAGCCGGGCTAGGCGCGCCGAGAACAAAAAGAACAGCCTCCGCCTCGCGGCCTTGAACAGTATGCACTGTCCCCACGCGGGAGGCCACCCACGCCCATTCCTCATCTTGAATCCAGCCTTGCAGAACACCCGATCTGAGAATGAGTTGGCGCAGGCGGTCTGCCACGATGACAAACGGGGACACGATGTAAAGGTCGGCATAGACTCCGGCTTGCTTGAGTTTCTGTAGCAGCCTGATCACCATCAGGCCCTCCTCCTCGCACCACTTGTCTTCGCCGCTTCCTTCCACATGAAGCCAGGCGGATGGACCCAAGCAGTTTCGAATGGCTGAGTTCTTCGCGGGTCGGGCAGACACCATCAAGCCTGCATAGGCGATTTGGTTGGCGATCTCGAACATGGGCGAAGCGCAGCGACGATGGACCAGCAGCGGTGCTCCCACTGTGCGGCTCCCGTGCCGGGTCTGAAACTCGCCCATCACTGGAGATGCTGAATCCGCCAGGGACTGGACCGACGCCACCGGGGCTCCAAACCGATCCGGATCGACGCCGAACCTGCGGAGGATGGACTGGGTTAAAACATCCGGAAGCGTGACGACGGGTTCGATCTGGATGGGATCTCCGAGAACGACGGCTCGGCGTGTCTTCATGAGCGCTCCCACCGCAGCCTGAGGGACGGCCTGGCCAGCTTCGTCAATCAGCAACCATCCTAGGGAGCTTGGCGGCAATTTGCCGAGCATGCGCTGGACTGAGGCGAAGGTTGTGGAAACCAGCGGCACCACCAAAAACAAGGTGGACCAGAGATCCCCCAGCAGGGCCTGCTTGGCCGCCGTGGGGAAAGACTGGGTTGTAAAAACATTCATCAAAGCCGCCAGATTGTGCCGGATGGGTCTGGCTGCGGCATCGATGAAGGCTTTGTGAAGCTGAATGGCGGCGATGAAAAGCTCATCCCTGGCTCTCTGCGCCTTTTCAGGAAACCAGGGGGTGGCTGTATGACGGTCACCGTGACCTTGTTCCCAAAAGGACTCATCGGTCAGGATGACTCCATGCGAGGAACGTGCTTCCTGCACTTTGTGCAATGTCTTGTACAGGGCGTTTTGGGTCTCGGCAAATTCGTAGCTGACATTTTTCAGATGCCTGACGGAGGCTGCATGCGCGGTCCGGGTGGACTCATAGGCTGCTT
>DASWXG010000323.1:0-6737 GCA_036405615.1 Prosthecobacter sp.
CCGACGTCGACATCCAAAAGGCCAAAGCTGGCAAAAAACCCACGGAAACCCTGCTGGAATGCCTGATTAAAACGGGCGTGGTGAGCGACGAGCAAGTGGCGCAAACCGTGGCCGTCAACTCGGGCATGGAGTATGTGGACCTGCATGGTTTTGCCGCCAATCCCGCGCTCAAAGGTCTGGTGCCTATTGAGATCGCCAAAAAATACAAGGTGGTGCCGATCGGCGTCAACGGCAGCTCCTGGCAGGTGGCAGTGGCAGACCCTTATGACTTTGAAACCCTGGACGCCCTGCCCCACGTCCTCCAGCCCGACCTGGAGATTTTCTGCTCCACTCCCGGGCTGATCAAGATGGTCCAGGCCGGCATCTACGGAAACGACATCTTTGACGACCCGAACGTCAAAGGTGCCGGCGCAGGCAGCGGAGAAGGCGACGCGCCAGTCATCAAACTGGTGACCAACATTCTCATGGAAGCCTTCAAGAACCGGGCTTCCGACATTCACATCGAACCGCTGGAAAAGGACGTCCGGGTGCGCCTGCGCATTGACGGCGTGCTTCACGACGTGGAGCACCATCCAAAGCGTCTGCATTCCTCCATCATCGCCCGTATCAAGATCATGTGCGGATCGATGAGCATCGACGAGAAGCGCATCCCCCAGGACGGCCGTATCCAGATGGCCTTCAACGACAAGGAGCTGGACATGCGTGTGTCCATCATCCCCACGAACAACGGCGAAAGCGTGGTCATGCGTGTGCTCGACAAGAGCAGCCTCCGCCTCGGCCTCTCCGACCTCGGTTTCCTCTCTGACGACCAGGACACCTTTGAAAAACTGATCACCCTGCCGGACGGCATCGTGCTGGTCACCGGTCCTACAGGTTCCGGTAAAACGACGACGCTCTATGCGTGTTTGAATTTCATCAACCGTCCTGACCGCAAGATCATCACCGTGGAAGACCCGGTGGAATACGAGCTGGCCGGGATCAACCAGGTGATGGTGCGCGAGGATGTCGGCATGAGCTTCGGTGCCGCTCTCAAGGCCATCCTTCGTCAGGCCCCCAACATCATCATGATCGGGGAAATTCGAGACCTGGAAACAGCCTCGATTGCCATCAACGCCTCCCTCACCGGTCACTTGGTGTTCAGTACGCTGCACACGAACGACGCCCCCGGTTCCGTGGCCCGTCTGGCGGACATCGGCGTGAAACCCTTCCTCATCGCCTCCGCCGTGCGCGGCATTCTCGCCCAGCGTCTGGTTCGCAAGCTCTGCCCTGAGTGCAAGCAGCCTTCCGGATTGAGTGACCGTGAACTGCGCAACCTGGGCCTCGAAGCCGGCCAGTTGTTCAACGCCAACATCATGGGCCCGGCCGGATGTAACAAGTGCCGCCAGTCCGGCTTCAAAGGCCGTATGGTGATCGCCGAAATCTTCAAGGTGGACGACGAGGTGCGAAACATGATCAACCAGCAGCTCACCACCCCGCAGCTGCGCAAACGCGCCCGCGAACTCGGCATGCGCACTCTCCGTGAAGACGGTGTCCGCAAAGTTCTCGCCGGCATGACCACGGCCGAAGAAGTGATCGAAGCCACCATGGCCGACGCCGACTGAGGCACCTCCGGGAAACCGTGAATCATTCAAATCTCAACGACAGATCCCCCCACTTTTTATGACAGCCCAGAACGTGGTAGACATGCTTGAAGCCCGCGGCCTGATTGACAGCGGCCAAGCCTACGACATCTCCCAGGACGCCGTACACAACGGCAAAGACGTCCTCCAGGTGGTCATGGACTACGGCCTCTTCAACAGCGAAGACGAATTCTGGGCCATGGTGGCCGAGGAACTCGGTGCCGAGCATTTTGACCTGGCCGATTTCGAGCCGCCCCCATCCGTCATCGGTCTCATCCCCGCAGGCATGGCCCGTCTCTATGGCGCCTTCCCCATCACCCTGGACGGCCGCGGTCTGCACGTGGCATTCACGGATCCGCTGAACCCGCAGCTGGTGGAAGACCTGCGCTTCGGCCTGGACAAGACGGTCGTTCCGGTTGTCGCCCGCCGCAACCAGGTCCAGGGTCTGATCGACAAGCACTACGGCACCAGTGCCCCGAGCATTGACGAAATTTTTGGCAACCTCAAAGACTCCGGCAAAAACTCCCCCGAAGTCGAGGCCAACTCGGCTCCTATTGTGAAATTTGTGGATCTGGTGATGACCCAGGCCATCAAGGAGCGCGCATCCGACATCCACTTTGAACCCTTCGAGCACGAGTTCAAAATCCGCTACCGCGTGGACGGTGCCCTGTATGAAATGGCACCGCCGCCAGTCCATCTGGCCACCAGCATCATTTCGCGCATCAAGGTGATGTCGAACATGAACATCGCTGAACGGCGTGTCCCCCAGGACGGCCGAATCATGACCTCGGTGGAAGGCAAGCCGGTGGACATGCGTGTCAGTTCCCTGCCCACGCAGCATGGTGAGTCCGTGGTGCTTCGTGTTCTTGACCGCAGTTCGGTGAACCTGGACCTTGAGCACCTGGGCATGCGCCCGCATCTTTTCGACTACATCACGGAAACGATCAACAAGCCCAACGGCATCTTCATCGTGACCGGCCCCACGGGTGCTGGAAAAACGACAACGCTGTACGCCTGCCTGCGCCGCATCAACACCGTGGATACCAAGCTGCTCACGGCTGAAGATCCGGTGGAATATGAGCTGGACGGCATCATGCAGGTGCCGGTGAACGACGCCGTCGGCCTCACCTTTGCCAGAGCCCTGCGCGCCTTCCTCCGTCAGGATCCCGACCGTATCATGGTGGGAGAGATGCGTGACAAGGAAACTGCCCAGATCGCCATTCAGGCCTCGCTCACGGGTCACTTGGTGCTCAGCACGCTGCACACCAACGACGCCGCCGGTGCCGTGACCCGTCTCGTGGACATGGGTGTGGAACCGTTCCTGGTGGCGGCAACGCTGGAAGGCGTGCTCGCCCAGCGTCTCCTGCGCACCGTCTGCAAAAACTGCCGTGTCGCCTACGAGCCCAGCCTGTCCATTCTGAACCAGCTCAACCTGACACCCGACGACATCGGCGGGAAGCAGTTCTACACCGGCAACGGGTGTGAGAAGTGCGGCGGCAGCGGCTACAAAGGCCGAAAAGGCCTCTACGAGCTGCTGGATGTCACGGACCCGATCCGGGAACTCATCACGCAGCGCGCCCCTAGCCTGGTGCTGAAGCAAAAAGCCATCGAACTGGGCATGCACACCCTGCGTGAAGACGGTCTTCGCAATATCTATGATGGCGAAACCACCATTGAAGAAGTCCTCAAATACACCTGATGCTGAGGGGGCAGAAGTGACCGTTTGTCATCTGCCTCCATTTATTTGTTGGACATTTTCCCGCCAGACCCGGTAATCTCAAAAACGCCCTAGAACCCCCCGAATCGCTCCTTTTCTATGCCGAAGTTCCATTATATCGCTCTTGATCAGAACGGCCAGGAAGTCGCCGGTGAACTTGATGCCAACAGTGAAGCCGAGGCGATCAACCTCCTTCGCCAGAGCCAGCTCTACCCGACCCAGGTCGCCCAGGAAGGCAAAGGCGATGCCGCAGTGAAAAAGCGCGCGAAGACCACAGCGGCCGTCAAAGGCAAGGGCAAGGTGGTCAAGGCCGGAGCGAACGCCAAGGTCAAGGCCAAGGTGCTCATGATTTTCACCCGCCAGCTGGCCACGCTGATCGACTCCGGTCTGCCCCTGCTGCGAGGCTTGACCGTGCTCTCCCGCCAGGAGCCCAACCCGGTGATGAAAAGCACCGTGTCAACCATCGCCGAAAACGTGCAGACCGGCAGCACCTTCTCGGAAACGCTCTCCCAGTACCCCAAGATCTTCAACAAGCTTTACATCAACATGGTGAAGGCTGGCGAGCTCGGCGGTGTGCTTGAAATCGTCCTTAACCGTCTGGCCGAGTACCAGGAAAAGGCCCAGAAGCTGAAGAACAAGATCGTCGCAGCGATGGTTTACCCCATCATCGTGATGTTCATCGCCGTGGCGATCATGGTGTTCCTCATGCTCGTCATCGTCCCACGTTTCGAGAAGATCTTCGAAGACATGCTGGGCGACAAAAACAAGCTGCCTGAGCTGACCAAACTGGTCATCGGCTTCAGCCGCTGGATGGGTGACAATTTCCTCTATCTCGTCGGCGGCACGGTCGTGATCGTGGTCGGCTGGAGACTCTATGCAGCCACTGCCGGCGGCCGCCGCGCCATCGACAAGCTGAAGCTGAAACTGCCTCTCTTTGGCGACGTTCAGCGCAAGACGGCCATCTCCCGTTTCAGCCGCACTCTCGGCACCCTGGTCACATCCGGTGTGCCTATTCTTCAGGCTCTCAACATCACCCGCGAAACCGCTGGCAACGTCGTGGTTTCCGACGCCATCACCAAGGTGCATGACGCGGTGAAAGAAGGTGAATCCATGGTGGCCCCGCTGGAATCCAGCAACGTCTTCCCTCCGATGGTGATTTCCATGGTGGACGTGGGCGAAGAAACCGGCCAGCTGCCCGAAATGCTTCTGAAGATCGCCGACGTGTATGAAGATGAAGTGGACAATTCTGTGTCCGCCCTCACCTCCATGCTGGAGCCGCTCATGATCGTTATGCTCGCCCTTGTGGTCGGCGTGATCGTTATGGCTCTCTTCCTGCCGCTCATCGAGGTGATCAAAGGCCTCAGTGGTGGCGCATAGTTTCAAGTTCACCCCGAACAAAATCCCCCCAGCTATGAAAAGTCATTTCCGGAAGCCTGCCCGGGCAGGCTTTACAGTGATCGAACTGCTTGTTGTCATCACGATCATCGCGTTGCTCTTCGCGCTGACCATTGGTGGCTTCACGTATGCCCAAAAGTCTGCCGCACGCAGCCGCACCCAGGCGGCCATGAGCGCCATCAAAAGCTCTCTGGAACGCTACAACAACGAGTTCGGCGAATACCCAACTCCTCAGAACCCGGGCGATACCGTCGCTGTCGGCTCCAAAACCTATGAAGTCGGTGCCGCTGCAATGCTGTACCAGGCGCTGACAGGGGATGGCTATGACAACATCCTTCTGGCCCAAACCCCTACCAACGGGGGGGAGGCCAGTTCCAACGGATCTCTGGAGGAGCAGGAAGCGAAGAATGTCATGTTCACGGACATGCCGAAGGAATTCTACATCAACCGCGACGGCCGTTATTTCATGGCTGACGGTTTTGGGAAGCCTTTTCAATACATCAAGGCAGCTGATCCAGGCGACTCCGTGGTCACCATCAACTCCACTTATGACCTCTGGTCCTATGGTGATGATGAAGACAATACCAGCGCCCGTTCCATTGACACAGCCCAGCCAGGGCCGACCAAGGATGCCAGCCAGCGTTGGATCAAAAACTGGTAACGGGAAGCCCCTTCGTAGCCTTCCGAAACTTTGTTGAAATTATCTTGTTTTTTTAGTTGAGAAAAGTCGGGGATGGTTCACAATCCCCATCCCGACACAAAAGGCGTTTGCGCGCGTGGCGGAATTGGTAGACGCGCTAGATTCAGGTTCTAGTGAGTAACATCGTGGAGGTTCGAGTCCTCTCGCGCGCACCACCTCAAAAAGTATTTGGGGTGACTCTCATGCAGGACGCCGGTTATGTTAAAAAAGCCTTCGCAGGCATCGCCCGGCGCTACATGCTGGCCAACCATGTGCTCAGCCTCGGGATTGACGTTCTCTGGCGAAAAAAGACGGCACATCTGGTCTCCGAAACCCGTCCTTCACTGATTCTCGATCTGGCCACTGGCAGCGGCGATCTCGCCCGTGAAATCCAGGCCCGCTGTCCTGAAACCAAAGTCCTGGGTGCAGACTTCTCCCTTCCGATGATGCGAGAGTCCCAAGCCCGCCATTTTAACCAGCTTGTGGCGGCAGATGGCACCCGCCTGCCTTTTCGCAACGGCGCTTTTGACGCCCTTACGGTTGCCTTTGGTCTGCGCAACATGGCTTCCTGGCCTGGCGCTTTGCAGCAAATGCACCGGGTGTTGACAGACCGCGGCCGGTTGTTTGTTCTGGATTTCTCTCTGCCCACCCTCCCGATTATCCGTCCGCTGTACCTCGTTTACTTGAAGAAGGTCATGCCGCGCATTGCAGGCTGGATCACAGGTGAACGGGCAGCCTATGAATATCTGTGCAGTTCAGTGGAACGTTTCCCCTCCGGAAAAGCCATGGAGCAGCTGATTCGCGAAGCCGGATTTTCCCAGGTGGAATCTCACAAGCTTTCGTTCGGCATTGCGTCCTTGTACATCGGCACGAAGTCAGCCTGACAAGCCTCAGCCATTTTCCGGCAGGTCAGTTATGCGAAGAGGGCGGACCGGCAGTTTGAGACGTATTGAAGTTCTCAACTCCTGCCATTCCTCCCATGAAAGCCGTCGGCCTTACCCGCTACCTTCCCATCAGCGATCCTGCTTCTCTGCAAGACGTCCAGATCAGCAAACCTGAACCCGCAGTACACGATGTGCGGGTGGCCGTTAAAGCCATCTCGGTCAACCCCGTCGACACCAAGGTCCGGGCCCCCAAAGACAAGGTGGAGACCAGCCCGCGCGTTCTCGGCTGGGATGCAGCGGGGATTGTTGAGGCCGTGGGATCCGAGGTCCGTTTGTTCAAACCCGGTGATGAAGTTTATTATGCGGGTGATCTCACACGCCCGGGCAGCAATGCCGAATTTCAACTGGTGGACGAACGCATTGTCTCCTACAAACCGCAAACG
>DASWXG010000324.1:0-3836 GCA_036405615.1 Prosthecobacter sp.
AGGGCCATGCGAGTGACGTCCCGGGCGCTCCCGTCGGAGTAACGGGCCGTGACTTTCAACTGCTGGCTCGTCCCGGGCTGCATGGACAGCCGTCTGGGCTCGACTTCAATCGTGGAGATGACGGGATCGCTCTTCTGGGCGTAGGGCATGCCCTCGCCAATCCAGCGTGCCAGCGTGCGGTAACCTTCTGAATCAGGCTCCAGTTTTTTGCCTCCACCGTGAGGGACAATGTTGGCCGCCTTGAGCACCAGCAGGCTCTGTTCAGGGGCCGAAGGGAAGACCCGGCGGCCTTTGCCCTCTTTGACAATATGCTCGTAGTCTTCTTCCGGCTCAAAGCCGAGCAGGGACAGCCTGAAACCGCGCTGTCCCATGCCCGCCTTGGCATGGCAGCCACCGGCATTGCACCCCGCCTTGGTAAGGATGGGCTGAATGTCGTTGATGAAATTGGCGGGTCGGGCGGATTCCGCAGCAGTGGCATTGAGGGCGATTGCGGCTGCCATCAGCACCGGGAGTCTGGCGTAGTCAAACATTGGTATAACCTACGGAGTGTGATCGGGAGTTCTTTGCCGGTCGTGTGAATTGCGGGATTGAATCACGGAGCCGGGGCATCGGAGGGGCTGGACAAAAAGGCCAGCAGATCGCGGACTTCTTCATCGGTCAGGGAAGCCACAAGGCCTGGTGGCATGAGGGAGGTCTTGAGTTCCGTGCGGCTCAGTATCTCCTCTTTTTTAAACATGCGTTCTCTCCCCGTGAGGTCTCGGAAAACATCCACGTGCGATGAGCGCAGCAGGATGCCGATGAAACTCGTGCCGTCCGCCAACTGCAACTGGGTGGGGTAGTATTGCGGGGCGACTTCGCGGTGCGGTTCCAGGATGCTGCGCAGCAAGCCTTCCCGGTCGGTCTGGCGGGCCACAAAACTCAAGTCAGGGCCGACGACATTCCCGCGCCCGCCATGCCGGTGACAAGTCGCGCAGAGGGCGACTTTGGGATGGAAAAACAAACGGCGTCCGGCTTCTGCATCGGGCTTTCCTGGCAACGCCTCCAGCCTCGCCAGCCACGAGGCTGTCTTGTCAAAAGGCGGCCTGTCCGGCACCGGTGCAAAGCCTGGGTCTTGAGGCGTAAAGCGGAGGGCACGGCCAGCCTCTTCCCGGATGGAGCGCTCTTTGTCTTTGGTCAGATGCATCAGCAGATCCCGGCTTTCTGAGTCTTGCGCCAAAGAAAGGCCGGTGATGGCGGCGAGTTTTGAATCGGTTGAGGTGGTGGAAAGGACGGCGAGCTGGCGCAACTCGGCCTGGGCCTCCGCGGTGTTCTTCGCCGCGAGGGTACGCACGGATTCCAGAGTCAGAAGCGGGTCGTTTTGTCCCAGCAGACCTTGCAGCAAAGGCAGCGTGACCTTGGCATGCGTGGGGGGGAGCAACCTCAGAGCGTAGGCCTTGATGCTGGCGGGGGCCTGGGGATCTTGAATGCGGGCCAGCAGTGTGTCCGGGTGGGTGACTCCTGCCCCCGGTTCGCCGCGCAGAGTGTTCCAGGTGGCGAGAGTGGCCTCGAAGAGGCGGTAGTTGAGAGTGGGATCAGACAGCGCTTTCTCCACTTCGGGTTTAAAGCTGACCAGCACGGCATCGGCCACCCAGCGCAGGCATTCAAAACGGACTTCGGGATCCGGATCATTCCACAAGGCGCGTACCCATTTCTCCTCCGACAAGTCCACGCGGCGCAGTGCTGCCAGGGCCCAGGGCCGGTTGGCGGCGGGCATGGCCCTGAGCATCTCCAGCGTCCAGTGGAGACCTTCGCGAGCCAGTGCGCTCAAGGCTGCGTCGGAAAGCACGGGGTCGGTTCCTTGGGCGAGTGAGAACAGTTTTGACTGTTCCTCTTTGCGGGTGCCTTCACGCAAAGCTTTAGCCAGCAAGGACTCTTCATTGGGAGGTTCCGCTGTGCGCTGGATCCAAGTGCCTTTGGACGGATCAATCTCAAGTTTCCAAAGACGGCCTCTGGCATGAATGGGGTAGGAACTGAAGACCCAGTCCGTCAGGTAGAATGCTTTGTCTGGCCCCTGGGCCATGCAGACCGGGCGGAAGAAATCACTGCCGCGCAGGAGTTCTATGCGGTGAGAGGTAAAGCCCGCTCCCTGACGCTTCAGGGGAAAGTAGTCAATGCAGTGATTGCTCCAGGAGGGAATCATCACACCACCGCCGAGCGGCACCACTGAGCAGGGGCCTTCGCCGCAGGGATGGATCATGCCGAGGGTCCCGCGAAGCTCACCGTTCCAGGCGACAAAGGGATGGACGGGCGCGCTGCCGTAAACCCATTGGAAGCCGTAGTCCGCACCTTCGATAACGTTGAGAAGGCGGCAGGGAGGCCGGCTGCCTGGATCATTTTCAGCGGCAAAGATTTCACCGTCTTCACGCACGGCGAGACCGAAGGGGTTCCAAAAACCACGGGCGATGCGCCGCATATTTTTTCCGTCGGGTGCGCAGCGGAAGACGCCGCCTTCACCTCTGCCGCTGACCTTGGAGCCGTCTGTTGATGTTAGCACCCAGTCCTTGCCAAAGTTCTCCCCCAGGGAGAAGACAAGGCCGCCATCCGGGTGCCAGGCCATGCCGCTGAGGCCGTTGTGCGGGTAGTCTGAGACGGTGTCGAGCGCAGCAATGGTTTCTTCTTCATCGCCGATACCGTCCCCGTTGCTGTCCCTCACTCGAAGGATGCGGGAACGCTCCGCCAGATAAACCCAACCGCCCGGGCCAAGCTGGAGGTTCATGGTCATCTTGGTCTTGTTGTAAAACACCCGGCGATTTTTGCCGTTGGCATCAAAGACCAGAATCTCATCCTGGACTGGCCCTGTGTATCCTGCAGGGCGGTGGTGGGTGTGACAGGCGACGAGCCAGATATGGCCCTTGTCATCCACATCAATGCCGGTGGGCGTGACCAGATCCGGATGTTCGGCCAGCAAGGTCAGTTTTACGCCAGGCTCCAGCACCTGAATGTCCGCCGGAAGCTCGGCTGGAACGACGGGCATGGGCGGCGGCTCGGCTGCCATGCAGAGAGCATAAAGGGGCATGCATAACAAGAGACTGCGTAAAAACATGGGCGTTCATACGGGCCTTTTGCAGCGTCTCTGAACAACATTTGCTGTCCGGGGAAAGAAGTCACAGAAGGATGTGCAGAGGCCCTTTTTCGCGCATGCGAAATGGCCGGAACGGGCGTTTACTCTGGTTATGCTTTCCCGTCTATTGCCCGCCTGCGCCGCCTCCTTTGTCCTGACTCTGGCAGCTTTTGGAGCGGAACCGCCCCAGGTGCGCATTGAGAAGAACGTGAGCTACCTCCCGGAGGACCGGAAGGAAAAGGCGGATCTCTATTTGCCCACCGACAACGCAGCCAAACATCCGGCGGTGGTCATCATTCACGGCGGCGGCTGGACGGGCGGTATCAGAGATGCCGCCCGTGAGATCAATATCGGCACCACCCTGGCCGGGCAAGGTTACGTGTGCATGAGCATTGACTATCTGCTGCACGATGCGGCCAGCGACAAACCCTGCTGGCCGCAGAACTTGTACGACTGCAAAACGGCTGTGCGCTGGCTGCGGGCCAATGCGGAGAAACTGAAGGTGGATGTGGATAACATCGGTGTCATCGGCGGCTCCGCTGGCGGGCATCTGGCCTGCATGGTGGGCGTCACGCAGGCCAAGGACGGGCTGGATCCGGCGGGGCCATACGGGGAATTTTCCTGTGCGGTGAAATGTGTGGTGGATCTGTACGGTCCAACAGATCTGGTGACCCGTGGCAAACCCATCTCTGCCCTGCGTGCGACACCGGAAGGCAATCCGGAGCTGTATCGCCAG
>DASWXG010000325.1:0-4039 GCA_036405615.1 Prosthecobacter sp.
GCCACCAGCTCCAGCGCGGAAAGCCGGGAGGTTTCCGTTGCGGCAGGATCCACCGCCGTTTTCAAGGCAGATGCGAAAACCGGTTTCAAGCGCTGCTCCTGGTCCACCTTCTCCAAGGAGGTTCCCGCCTTTTTCAGCCCGGCAGCAAGGGCCCGGATGACATTGGCGGAAGGGCGGCTCTGCTGCCCCAGTTGCTGCATGATCGCAGCCACTTCCGAGGGCTCGTTGCGGGCTGCGATGATGCCTGCCAGACCGGCGAGGACGTCATCCGTCCCCTTGTTTTTGTCAGAAGTCACGGCCTCGCTCTTGATCTTAAAAAGAGCGCTGGCGAGTTCGGGCCGCGCTGAAAACAGCGCATGGAGCGCCCACTCACTGTCGGTGGGCAGGCTGGCCAGGGCTTTCACCGCCCCTTCATGCAGGCCTTCTCCCAGAGTCAGGCCTAACTGGAAGCGCACTCGTGGAGAGGGATCATTGACGAGAGAGATAAGCTTGGTCCAGAGGACTTTATTGGAAGCTTGGGAGGGGAGCAGTTTTTCAGCAGCCTGGATGGCGTGCTCGCGCACATGTTCGTCTGGATTGTCCAAGGCCAGGATCACCGCCTCAGGCGTGAGAGACTGAAGGCCCTCCAGGGCATGCAGACGATGGATGGTGGCGAGCGGTTCTTTGAACTCGCGAAGGCGCTGAACCAGTACAGGAACGGCCGCTTTGTCCTGGCGCTCATACAGCAGCCGCGCTGCCGTATCGCGATGCCAGCCGTTGGAATGCGCAAGCGTTTGCACCAGGTCTTCCGTGGTCGCCTTGTCCAGACTGGTGCGGGTACGGTAGCTCTTGCTGCCTCTGGTTTCCGCCTGCGGCGGCCCGCCGTCGGTCTTCACGATACGCCAGATGCGGCCGCGATCATTGCCGCTGTTGAGGTCCAGGTGTTTTTTGATTTCATCAGGCACCGCCCAGGGGTGCTCGATGATTTCGCGATACATGTCACAAACGTACAGGTGACCGTCTGGCGCATTGGCAAAATTGACCACACGCACCCAGGTGTCGTTGCTGGCGGCGAACTCGAAACCGCGCTCATCCTGGGGGCGCTCGCCTTCCAGGTCCACGCCATTGGCCGCCGGGCGGATCACCTTGCGGTGAATCAACTGACCGCCTGCATCTCCCGTAAAGCTATTGTTCAGAAACTCCGGACCGTAGGCATCGCCACGGTAGATAGTGGTACCCGTGGCCCCGGTGAAGTAACCGCTGACCCGGCCCCCGCCTTCCACCGCACCTTTGACCACACCGGCGATGCGCCAGCGGGTGCGGATGATACGCCAGGGCTCATCCGGGCTGAGGCGGAACACCTCCGCCGCACCGCCATCCACCGCGATGCTTTTGCGCGGAACTGGCATGGAGGCATGGGGATTGCGTGCAGCATAACGGCTGTCATACAGCCAGTACTGCAGGTGGTCCGAGTTGGAGCAGCCAAACTTCCGGCCGTAGTTATCAAAGCTCATGCCATACTGCGCGCCCCCTCCTTCCAGGCCGAATTCATGAGTCAGCGGATCAAACCAGAAGTCCCTGCCACCCAGTTCAATGCCCGGCAGGTCCGGTCTTTTCAGGCAGGTGACCACGCCTCGGTTGCCGCCACCGGCGAGGACATGCACACGGTTGTCCAGCCCCCACTGGAAGCTGTTCATGAGTCCCTGCACGTTGAGGATTTTCAGCCCTGTACCGAAGCCGGTAAAAACCTTTTCTCTCACCTCGGCTTTGCCATCGCCGTCCTTGTCCTCGAAGCGCCAGATGTCGGGCGTGGCACCGACATAAAGACCACCATTGGCCCAGGTCAGTCCTGTGGGCCAGGGCAGGTTGTCGGCAAAGACCGAGGCCGTTTCAAAATGACCGTCACCATCCCTGTCTTCCAGCACGGAGATGCGACCCAGATGCGGCGTCACGTCCCGCATCTCGGAGTAGTCGATCATCTCGCAGACAAACATGCGGCCGCGTTCGTCAAAGCAGACTGCTATGGGATCCCTCACTTGTGGTTCGTGCGCGGCCAGTTCCAGACGGAATCCTTTCTTTACCTGCCAGGTGGCCACGGCATCCTTGGGTTCAACCGCCGGGTAACGTGGCAGATCCTTGGCTGGATCCACATTCACCGCATTCTTGGTGGCACCGTAAGCAGCTGCGTGAGTCGTCACGGATTTTAACCCGTCGGCAGGCGGTGGTGTCTGCGGTGGAGGCACCGCATGGCTGAGGGCCGTGGATCCGACAGTGGCGATGATGACAGGCAGCAACTTCATGATCTGGGGTGGGAGATGGAAACCAACGCCAGCCGTAAAGCGGGGTCCCGGCACAGGATAACAGGAACAGGTACTTTTGTCGCGGTGCCATGCAGAGTCCCCGTCTTTACCATCCTAAAGCTAAAGCGCGCACCGATGGTGCCCTTGCTGTCACAAGGACTCAACCGAGCTCTGGCAAAATGGACAAAACTCAAATTTTGACTGGAGCGGGACGGCGATTGAGGTTCATCATGGAAGCGAAAAAAGGGTCTAATCGAAGACAATACCCGGCATATCCCGCCCCCAAGGCACAGACGTACGTTCTTCATTCACACGCCATGGCCGCCCAATTTAAAGATTACTATGCTGCTCTCGGAGTTTCCCGGGAAGCATCCGCTGACGAGGTCAAAAAGGCCTTCCGCAAACTCGCCCGCCAGTACCATCCGGATACGGCCAAGGACAAGAAATCTGCGGAAGAGAAATTCAAAGAGATCAACGAAGCCTATGAGGTGTTAGGCGATGCGGAAAAGCGCCAGAAGTATGACCGGCTGGGCGCGCACTGGCAGGATGCCGATGCAGGCGGACCGCCTCCTGGCTGGAGTGGCGGCGGAGGGCAGCCCGGAGGAGGGGGCCACCCTCAAGAATTCCATTTCGGCGGCACGGGCTTCAGCGACTTCTTCGAGCAGTACTTCAGCGGTGGCAGCCGCTATGGCTTCCCGGAAGACTGGGAAGCCGAAGGTGCAGGTGCCAATGCGGGTTATGCCTCCTCTGCCAAGCCGCGCAAGGGGCATGACATCGAGGGTGACATCCTGGTGACTCTGGAAGAGGCCATGCATGGCACCGTGAGAGCCATTTCTCTGCAAACCACCAACCGGCAGACCGGTGTAGTGCAGACCGAGGACATTCAGGTACGCATCCCGCCCGGAGCCACAGACGGGCGGCGCATCAGGGTGCCCGGCCATGGTGGTCCGGGCCGCAATGGCGGCGCAGCGGGTGACCTCTACCTGCGCGTGCGCCATGCCTCGCACCCGGAGTTCACCAGCCAGGAGGCCGATCTTTATCATGAACTGGAACTCGCCCCGTGGGAAGCCGTGCTGGGGGCTGAAATTGTGGTTCCCACGCTCGATGGAGCCATCAAGCTGCGCGTCCCGGCGGGCAGCAGCCAGGGCCAGAAGTTGCGCGTCCGCGGCCGGGGATTGCCCCAAGGAAAATCCGCCGAACGCGGTGATCTTTTTGTGATCCTTGGCATCGCGGTGCCAGACAAGATCAGCGATGCCGAGCGTGCCCTCTGGCAGCAACTCAAAGAGGCCTCTCATTTCAATCCCCACCAGCAATCCTCCAACCCTTGATTGCCCCATGATTCCGCCCGAACCATCCCTTAACGCCGAACCCTCTGGTAACGGCAGCGGCTACAGCCTGGAGATCCTGGCTCAACTGAGCGGCGTCACCCGGCAGACGGTACTCCTTTACCAGGAAAACGGTCTGGTCCAGGAACGCGCCTCCTTTGACGACGACACCGTCCGCACGGTGCGGCGCATCGAATACCTCCGCAGCACCTGTGAGGTGAACATGAACGGATTAAAAATGATGATGCAGTTGCTCAGTGAGGTAGAAGACTTGCGAGCGCGCCTGAGAGCCCAAAGATAAGGTCGCGCCGGCAGTCAACGCGCAAAAAAGGCAGAGGTTTTCACCTCTGCCTTAGACTTGGACTCAGCCGTGCCTGTTTAGGCGCTCTTGAACAGGAAGAACTCCAGGCTGTCCACCAGGGCCTGCCAGGAAGC
>DASWXG010000326.1:0-1802 GCA_036405615.1 Prosthecobacter sp.
GTGTGGAAAGTCGAAGATGAATGGGGTGCCAGCTATGCTTCGCCCGTGACGGCACGTCTTCACGGCCAGACCAAGGTGCTGATCTATGCAGGCGGAGAGAGCAACCCGGCTATCGGCGGTCTGCTGTGCATTGACCCCTCCAAAGGCACCCTCCATGACCGCTTCCCCTGGCGGGATGAGGAGTACATCCAGGCCACCGGAAGCAGCCCCACAGTTATCCCGGACAAGAACCGCGCATTCATCACCACCTGTTATCCGAAGAACAAGCCGTTAGGCGGCGTCATGGTGGAGTACGATGAAAACTTCAAAGCCCGTGAAATCTGGCATTCAGAGAAAATCGCCGTGCACTGGATGACGCCGGTTTACCTCGACGGGCATCTGTATGCCATCGATGGCGAGCGCGAAAACAACTCGCGGTTGGTGTGCGTCAATGCGGATACAGGCGAGGAAGTCTGGGCACGCAACATCGAGTGGGAAGATGCTGCCTTTGGCGCCAGCCAGGGCCGCAGCAAACCCGTGCGGTTGAGCATCTTGCGGGCCAGCCTGCTGCGGGCGGACGGTGCCTTTTTATGCCTGGGTGAAATTGGAAGCCTGCACTGGCTGAAACTCTCCCCCAAAGGTTGCGACGAGATGTCCAAAACCCAGCTGTTTTATGCTCTCAACACCTGGAGCCTGCCGTCCCTCAGCCAGGGACTGCTGTATGTGCATCAGCAAGCCGAATCTCTGGACCGCAAAACAGGCACCCGCATCCTTTGTTATGATCTGCGTGCGGAACAGCCTTAGAAGGACGGCGACCAGAGTCTTCCGGGATTCTTTGCCACGCTTGATTTTTCGAAAAAATCACCCCTCCAAGGAATCTGCAGCAACCGTCTGGCAATCAAGACCTTACCCATGGTCACGCCAGGGTAAGGCCCAGGTGCGGCAGGGGGCGGTGCTTGAGCTATTCCGAGGGAAACGCTAGGGTGTTCCGGCTCTATGGCCTCTAACTCCTCGGACAGCCACCTTCCCGCTACCCAGTGGACGCTCATTGCGCGCCTCCGGCACGGCACCGCCCAGGAGGCCCAGCGTGCCCTGGACGACCTGATGAACCAGTACCGCTACCCGCTGTACTGCTACCTCCGCAGGAGGGGATACGACCATCACGATGCGGACGATATCCTGCAAGACTTCCTGGTGAAACTCCTTCGCAACGAGAGCTTTGCTGCGGCAGATGCCACCAAGGGCCGCCTGCGCTGCATGCTCCACGTCAGCCTCGAACGGTTCGTTATCAGCTGGGAGCGGCAGAACAAGCACCGCCACAAAGAATTTGGCTTTGAGCACGAGCCAGCCTCCATCGGCAACCAGGACTCTGAACAGCGTTACCAGCATGAGCGCTTCCAGGCCCATGAGACACCGGACCAGATTTTCGGACGCAAGTGGACCCTCACTCTCCTCGCGGCGGCCTTGAACCGGGTGGGCGAGCAATACAAGGCCAAGGGCAGAGAACGGCTGTTTCTGGTGCTGAAACCGGTGCTCATGGATGGCGGCAGCCTGCGGGGAGAGGACGGCCCACGCATGGCCGAACAGGCGGGCATGACCTACGGTGCCCTGCGCACCGCCCTCATGCGCATGCTGGGTGACTACCAGGAAGCCCTGCAACAGGAGATCCTGGACACCGTGGAAGATCCCGCCTCCGCCAAGGAAGAGCTGGCCCAGCTGAAGCTGAGCGTTTCCTGAACCCGGGCCCGGCCACCCATCAAAGTTTGCAGAATTCGCAATCACACGGTGCTGTCATCCGTTTGAACCGTATCTACACCATGAAA
>DASWXG010000327.1:0-3492 GCA_036405615.1 Prosthecobacter sp.
TCCGGCAGAGCCTGCTTTTCCTCGGCGGACAGATCAGACAGCAGCGGGCTTTCCTCGCAGCGGCGCAGCCCCCGCAGCCGCGCCAGGAGCTGCCGGGTGGGCATGGCCTCCAGCGCGGCCTGGGGCAGGACGAAAAGCGGGCGACGTTTCATGGCTAAGATGGCGGCGTTGCCGGGCCTGAAGCACTCCTCTGCACGATGAGATACACGTGCATTTCGGAGCTTCTCAATGGCCAGGCGTCAACAGGATGTTGACCGGCTTTTCGTGAGTCAACGGTAAAACGGCTGAGCGGCCGGAGAGGATTTTCATTCCGCCCCAGACCGCCACCCCGCCTGACGCATTGGTCAGATGGAGCGCATAGCGCTTCTGATCGCCCCCCGTTTGCGCCTCAGGCATGGGGCGAAAATCCGGCAGGTAGTGAAATTCATGCCGGTTCCCCTGCTTGGACAAGCTCTGCCGGTATCGGACATGCACCTCAGGATTTTTGGAAAGCCATTCCGAAGGACAATGCGCCTTCACAATCAAACTCAGATATCCTTTGCGGAAATAAGCTGCGGGCAACCGGTGAAGGTCTTCTTCCGACTCGGAATCAAAGATCCAGACGGCCGTGATGTTTAAGGGCTGGTCTCCCACGCTCAGCTCCAGCCCGGTGGCCGCTTTCCAAAGGGCTTCGAAGTTTTCGTCTTTCAATGTGTTCCGCGTCCCTCTTTTGCATCGCCGGAGCAGAGCCGCCGTGGCTTGGTCACAGGCGGCAAGATCGGACGGCAGCCACATCGGCAGGGTGATATCCACGGGGACCGTAGATTTGGAGGTGTTCGAGAAGGCGGCTGCTTGGAATCGAAAACGCCCTTCCATTTCTGCCACCTCATCCTGGAGTTTCACCTGGAGCTGAGCGGAGACGATGGAGGCCGGGAGATTCGAAATCAGCGGGCTTGCCGGAAGCATCGGGCTGCAAAGCAGACCGAGGAAAGCGCAGATCATTTTCATAGAATAGAGATGCGTGGGTTGCTTTGCGTCGTTGGCTGCCTGGAATTTCTTCGATGCACTGAATGTTAGGCATGCGACTGGTCAAAGCCTGCCGCGTGACATCTTCGTTATCCGCCAGGAGAGCCTGGCGCGTCCGGCAGCGGGAAGCTCTGTCTGTTTCACGTTCCAGCCGCCGGACAGGCACCCGACTGCAAACGCGCCTCCCACTCCCGCCTCAGCAGGGCAAAGACAAACTCACTGTCCCAGCGGCCCTTGTACCAACGGTGCTCGATGTGGTGCGCCTCCTGCCGGAACCCCGACCGCCTGAACAGGGACGCTGCGGCCAGGTTCTGGTCGCCCGTGATGGCGACAACCCGGTGCATGCCCAGGGTGGCAAACATGAACTGGAGCAGACCTTCGAGCGCCTCCGTGGCATAACCCTGCCCCTGATGGCTGGGGCCCAGAGTGATGCCAAACTCCATCTGCAGAGGCTCCTCCGCCAGGCAATGGAGCCCGCAATCGCCCATCACCGTATGGGTCACCCGGTCCACCAGGGCGACCTGAAACCACCTCCCCGGGACTCCCGGCTGGGCCTCACGCTGGTCTTCGATCAGGCGTTGTGCGTCCTCCAGGTCAAACGATTCCCACCCCTGGTAACGCGCCACCTCCGGCAAAGACCGGTAGCGGCAAAGCGCCTCCGCATCATCCGCGTGCAAGCGGCGCAGGAGCAGGCGCGGCGTGACCAGAGAGTCTGGAAAGAGGGGGCGGGCGGGCATAATGATGCGGGAGCTTAGCTCAATACCGCTGCTATGTCCCTTCGGCGTCTAAAAGGAGCGCACATAGATCAGCACCGGGATATAGCTGACGACATTCATCCACAGACAGGTGGCGATCAGCCGCCGCACCTTCACCTTGGGGACGAACAGCCGGAAGATGGCATACTCCGTGACGCAGGACATGGCCCAAGCCCAGGCAACCAGTGTGGTCGCCGATACTTCCTCAAATCCCCGTATGCCCCAGCCCGCCAGCGCAAGGCCTACCAAGGAAGAGACCACATTGGCCACAAGCACGGCCAACAAGGCCCTTTCACCCGAGACCTCCTTCGGGAGGCGGAGCCGGAGAACAAGCGTTTCCAGCAGCCAGATCAATGGCGACAACGTGAGGATGCCGATGTAAGGCCATGCGCCAAGGAGGATGGTGTTCGCCAGCATCTGTCACGCTTCCGTGTCCGTCCCGGCCTCCGCCTCCGTCTCGCTCAGCTCGCCAAACTCCAGGCGCTTTGCCCCTGTGGCCACCAGCGCATCCAGCAGGCCCTCAAAGGCCGTCACCGGGGCGGAGCCCAGATCCAGGTGGAACCGGGTCTTGCCGTCTTCTGTCACGGGGTCGGAGAGGAAATGCACCACGCCATAGAGCCCCGCCTTGTCCGCCGGGCGGGCGTCTTCCAGGTCGAACCACTGCTCAAACCACGCCTTCAGCGGCGACCAGTCCGGAGTCTCCGGCAGGCCGGTCAGCAGCACCGGGCAGGCATCCCAGCAAAAGGGCAGCACGCACACCGGCACCTCCTTCCAGTCAAAATTCAGCGCATCAAAAGTCAGCAGCGACTCGGAATCCACGGACACATTTTCCGGCGTCTCCCCCGTGAAGACCACCACATCCATGCGACTGGGCAGGCCCAGGCTGCCCTCCCGCGCCAGACTGCCATCGTCCGTCAAAAACGAAGGCTCCGGCAAGACCCGCGCGCCCTTTGGCGCACACGCCTCCCGCACCGCCTGCCTGAACAGGGACAGATAAACCTCGCGAATCTCATCCAGCACCGAACCTAAAGTCATAGCAGGCACCGTACTTCCCGATGACCGTCCCAGGCAAGCGCAAAGCACAAGCACCGGGCCCCCAGGTAGGGCGGGTGTGTCCGGCGCGATCCTCATCGCCCCGCCCCAGATCCCCCTCGCCGGATTACCCGCCTTCGGTGGATGTGGCTAGGCCACTCGGCGTCTTTTGGCCTCAAGACCTTTCCCAAACCAGGCGGGTCATTCTGCGGCGAAGGTCCACCGTGTTTGCTTCCTCCTGGGCGCAGAACAGACCCACCCTACGACTGGTTCGCCATGCATCAAAAAGAGAGAGAGGCATCCACTTCACAGCAGCCGAGAGGAGCGCGGAGACTCTTCTCCGCTTCGTGCGTCATTGCGGCAAAGTCGCCTAACCAGATCAATGACCTCACGCTTACCCACGTCCTTCGAGCATTCACAGATGATGCTTCGCGGCTGCGCCGCCTTGGTTTTGGGATGCGGAGAAGAGTCTCCGCGCTCCCCTCTTCCCGCCGGATTACCCGCCTTCGGTGGATGTGGCTAGGCCACTCGGCGTCTTTTGATCTCAAGACGCTTCCCAAACCTGGCGGGTCATTCTGCGGCGAAGGTCCACCGCGCATCCGCCTCAGGGACGCAGAACAGACCCACCCTACGTTTGATTCGCCAGGCATCAAAAAAAGAGAGTGGCATCCACTTCACAGCAGCCGAGAGGAGCGGGGGG
>DASWXG010000328.1:0-12456 GCA_036405615.1 Prosthecobacter sp.
GAGCATGGCATGGGCACGGCCATGATGGACAAGCTGCGCCGTGCCTCGGTGCGCCGCGCCTGAGCCGCTGGTCTGCTTCTTCCCAAAAAGAGCCATGGCCATCCTCGCCCTTGAGTCCTCCTGCGACGAAACTGCCGCCGCCATCTGTACGGCGGAGGGGGAGTTGCTGGCTTCACGCATTGCGTCCCAGGCGGACATTCACAGGCAATATGGCGGGGTCGTTCCCGAGGTGGCTTCCCGCAATCACATCCTTCATGTGAGGCCGCTGGTGCGGGAGGTGCTGGAGGAGGCTGGCCTGGCCCTGGGTGACATTTCCGCTTTTGCTGCGACCAGTGGTCCCGGTCTGGTCAGCTCTCTGCTCATCGGCACCAGCATGGCCAAGGCACTGGCTGTCGCGGAGAAGAAGCCTTTTTTGGCCGTCAACCATATGGAGGGGCACCTGCTGTCACCCTTTATGGGAGGAAACGGGCCGGTGCGCTCCAGCATTGCCCTCATCGTCAGCGGCGGGCATACCATGCTCGTCCAGGTCAAGGGCGTGGGTGACTACGTTTTGTTAGGCCGCACCCGTGACGATGCGGCTGGCGAGGCCTTTGACAAGATCGCCAAGATGATCGGCCTGCCGTATCCGGGCGGGCCTGAAATTGACAAGCTTGCCGGGACCGGCAATCCCCGTGCGTTTGCATTTCCCCGCAGTTTCATGGACGGCGAGAGCCTGGAATTCAGCTTTAGCGGCCTGAAAACGGCTGTTCTGTATGAACTGCCCAAACTGGATCTGCAGAATGCGTCGGTGCTGGCCGATGTTTGCGCGAGTGTCCAGGAGGCCATTCTGGAGGTGCTGGTGGAGAAACTGGTGCTGGCTGCCCGGCGGACCGGTGAGGCCCTGGTCAGTGTCAGCGGGGGAGTCAGTTGCAACCGCGGGCTGCGTGCCAAACTGTCTGCCCGTTGCGAGAAAGAAGGGCTGACGCTGCTGCTGGCCGAGCCGTCTCTGTGTACCGACAACGCAGGCATGATTGCCTTTGCGGCAACTCAGCGTTTCCGGTTAGGTCACACCTCGGCCCTGGAGGCGGATGTAGATCCCAACCTGTCTCTGGTCTGACGGCCTGTTTCGGACTGGCAAAAGCCGGGGCAGGGAGTTGAATGCGTTCATGGACCCGTCTGCCTCTGCTCATGCTGCCATAGGCCCCTTCTTTGTCGGAAGGGAGTATCGTGTGCGGCACAGCTTTCAGGCACTTCGGGATCGGTTTGTGGAAGGAGAGATTCTGATTTTCGACAGCAGCGCCTGGTCACGTTACGACGGCATCACGGGCTATTTCTTCCGGTCCCCGGACCAGCCCGGGCTGAGACTGTGGGACATCTACGACGATGAGGATGTCGGTGTCTGGAAGGAGCACTTTGAGGAAATGCCTCTCGCTGGAAAAGACGGGAACGAAACCCCGCAGAGTTGAAAGTCGTGGCGAGATGGAATGATCGTGACAATTCATGGTGCCGCCCTCTAAGCTGTCGGCATGTGCTGCTTCTCCAGGGATGTGCAAGAGGTGAAAAACACGCGTATTTTTGCACGCGTCGGCCCTCAGGGAAATCAGGTGCTCATCTACCAGATGTCCATCCGTGCAGACGAGGATGTCGCCATGGTTTTGCCGATCCCTGTAAAGGCAGGGCAGGAGGAAAAAGCGGTGCGTTTTTTTGACCTGACGGGTTATCCGCAGGTGTTTGAGGATCTGCACAAAGGGTTTCCGGTGCCCTCACGAACGTATGATGCCGGGCCGTTTGGCGGGCCGGTTCCGGCAGGACGCGCCGTGCTGAGTGTCGTTTCGGTTGGGGCCTACGATGCCAGTTACGTACCCAGCATCGCAGACTTCTCCCGGTTGGATGAGCGGTTCAGGCTGCCGGCGGATGTCTGGCCCCAGTTGCCCGGCTACCGGGATTTCGGTTTCGCCGTTTTTAAGCTGAAGGCAGGCAAGGCGCAGGTGCACCCCATGGCGTTTTCGTTTCCCACTGCCCGGCCGAAAGACCTTTTCTTCCCCACCCTGCACATCCACGACGGCAAGATTCATGAGAAGGAACACTTCGATCACACTCTGTACTGCCAGTCTTCCGGACAGGATCTGGCATTGTGGGAGGAATCTCAGCAGCCAGCAGTCACTTTCGCGAAGTGCGGGTTGACCCACGGTATGATCAGGCCAGATCAGCACGTCTATCGCCGGTCTTTGCAGGGAAAACTGGTCAACGCCGACATTGTAGCCAAACCCCGGGCGATTTAGCAACCCGGCGGGAGAGGCTGTTTGGGGCGGATTTGAGTCACAAAAACATCTTCCGATGAGCCAAATCTGGCAAAAAAATGAGCCACATTTGGTTCGGGGATTCTCCCCCGGCCTCTTTCGTTTTCCTAACAAGTTCTTAGGGGTGGCTGGCTTTTATTTGATTCAAGTCATTGTTTTTCAATGACTTAGATCGGTATGAGATTGCGCGGAGCTTGCCTGGATCAGGACTGGCTGGAGGGCGGGGAGCGTCGGGTTTGCGTTCCTGGCATTCTCCTTGCTTGCGAATTCCGTCCAAAGGTACAAACTACCCGCCCCTCCGGCCAGACGGCTGTCGCCTGGTCGAGGGGTTTTTCCGCCCCATGAAATACCCATTCTACGACCAGGATATTCCCAACGAAGGCTCGCTCCACCGGATGGAGCTTGAACGCGACGCGTGTGGCGTCGGCTTTGTGGCGAACATCCATGGTAAACGTAGTCGTGAGATTCTTGAGATGGCGATTTGCGGCGTTTGCAGCGTCCAGCACCGCGGTGCGGTGGATGCTGACCGTGTGACGGGTGACGGTGCCGGCGTGCTGACCCAGATTCCCCACAAGGTGCTGATTCCTGAGGTGGAAAAGCTGGGCCACAAGCTTGAGCACCCGATGGACCTCGCCGTGGGCGTGTTTTTCCTGCCCAACGATGAGACCCAGCGCCTGAAAATCCAGCTGGTGGCCGAAGGCATCCTTCGCAACCGCGACATCAAAGTGCTGGGCTGGCGCGATGTGCCTGTGAACCCGAACGAACTCGGGGAAAAGGCCCGCCGCACGATGCCCTTCATCCAGCACCTCTTCATGGAACGTCCGGAGGGCATGGATGACAATGCTTTTGAGCGCCAGCTCTACCTGGTGCGCCGCGAACTCCGCATCAAGGCCAAGGAGGCCAAGCTGGCCGAGTTCTACATCGCCTCGATGTCGCACCGCACCATCGTGTACAAGGCGCTGCTGCTGCCTTCCTCCCTGGAGAAGTTTTACACGGACCTCCAGAGCGATGACTATGAGACCTCGCTGGCCCTCTTCCACCAGCGTTTCTCCACCAACACCTTCCCGACCTGGGCGCTCAGCCACCCCTTCCGTACGCTGGCCCACAACGGTGAAATCAACACTGTGCGTGGCAACCGCAACTGGCTCTCCAGCCGTGCCAGCGACTTCGAAAACGAAGTCTGGGATGGTGAAGAGTGGCTGTTGAAGGACTTGGTGGATACCGGCGCTTCTGACTCCGCCAGCCTTGACCAGGCTCTGGAGCTTCTGGTGCTTTCCGGCCGTTCCCTCACCCATGCCATGGGCATGCTGGTGCCGAGCGCGTATGGCATCGACCCCACGACCTCTTCGGAACTGAAGGCTTTCTACGAGTATCATGAGTGCTTCAGCGAACCGTGGGACGGCCCTGCCGCCATGGTGCTGACCAACGGCCTCAGCGTGGTGGCCAGCCTGGACCGTAACGGTCTGCGCCCGAGCCGCTGGAAGCTGACGGAAGACGGCGTCTTTGCCCTCGGCTCCGAAGTGGGCATCATCCACCTCGACGATGCCAAGGTCATCAAGAAGGGCCGTCTGGCCCCCGGCGAAATGCTGGAGGTGGACCTCAAAGGAACCGTCCGTTTCAACGACGAGATCAAGGCCTCCCTGGCCGCCCAGCAGCCCTACGGTGAGTGGTTGAACAACCGCAAAAACCTGACCGCCCAGGCTCCCCAGGCTGAGAAGGCCGAACTGGACATCCTGCCGCTTTCCCAGCGCCAGGCCGCCTTTGGCTGGACGAAAGAGGAGATCGATTTCTCCCTCGTGCCGATGCTGCAGAAGGGTGAAGAAGGTGTGTATTCGATGGGGGACGACGTTTCGCTCTCCATCTTGAGCACCCGCCCGCGTTTGCTGACCACCTACTTCCGCCAGCTCTTCGCGCAGGTGACGAACCCGCCGATCGACCCGATCCGCGAACGCGCTGTGATGAGCTTGGACGTGGTCCTCGGCTGGCAGCGCAACTGGCTGGGCGAAACTCCAGAGCACGCCAACGTGGTGCATCTGACTTCGCCGTTCCTGTTTGAGAACGAGCTGGATGCCATCAAGGTGCTGCCTGATTTCCCGCACCGCGTGCTGGACACCACCTGGCCGATCTCTGAAGGCCCTGCCGGCATGAAGAGCGCTTTGGACCGCCTTTGCAAAGAGGCCGAAGCCGCGGTCAATGACGACGTTCGTATCCTCATCCTCAGTGATCGCGCCGTGGATGAGAACCGCGCCATTGTCCCTGCCTTGCTGGCCACGGGGGCCGTGCATCATTATCTGAACCGCAAGCAGGTGCGCATGCGCCTGAGCCTTGTGGTGGACACCGGCGAAGCCCGCGACACGCACCAGATGGCCTGTTTGTTCGGCTATGGTGCCAGCGCTGTCTGCCCCTACCTGACCTTTGACACCATCCAGGAAGTCCTGGAGAACGACAAGACCGCCCGCAAGCCGGTGCTGGATGGCGTGAGCTATGAAAAAGCGCTCACCCATCTCCGCAAAGGCCTGGAAAAAGGCGTGCTGAAGATCATGAGCAAGATGGGCATCTCGGTGCTCAGCAGCTATACGGGCGCGCAGATTTTTGAAGCTGTCGGCATCGGTACTGAAGTCATCGCCTACGCTTTCCATGGCACCCCGAGCCAGATCGAAGGCATTGGCTTCAACGAGATTGCTGAAGAGGCTCTCGCCCGCCACGCCCTTGGCTTTGCCCAGCCTGTGCCTACCCAGGAAGAGGCTGCCAGCAATGTGGACCTTGGTGACCCGGGCTTCTACCGTCCGCGTCAGAAGGGTGAAACTCACGCCATCAACGGCCCCGTCATCAAGAATTTCCACACCTTCGTCAAGACCGGTGCTGCGGAGGACTACCAGAAGTACGTCAGCTCCCAGCTTGAGAACCGCCCGGTGGCCCTGAAGGACCTGCTTGAGTTTGTGCCAAGCGAGGACGGCCCGATTTCGATTGATGAAGTGGAGTCCATTGAAGATATCCGCGTCCGTTTCACCACGGCCGCCATGTCCTTGGGTGCCATCAGCCCGGAGGCTCACGAGGCTTTGGCCATCGCCATGAACCGCATCGGCGGCAAGTCCGACTCCGGTGAGGGCGGTGAAGATCCGAAGCGCTTCAAGCCGTATGACAACGGTGACTGGGCCAACTCCAAGATCAAGCAGGTGGCTTCCGGCCGCTTTGGCGTGACTGCCGAGTATCTGGCCAATGCCTGGGAACTGGAAATCAAAATGGCCCAGGGTGCCAAGCCCGGCGAGGGCGGCCAGCTCCCGGCCATGAAGGTGAACCGCATGATCGCCCGCCTGCGTAACACCACACCCGGCGTCATGCTCATCAGCCCGCCGCCGCATCATGACATTTACTCCATTGAGGATCTGGCCCAGCTGATCCATGACCTGAAGGAAGCCAACCCGCGTGCCCGCGTCTGCGTGAAGCTGGTGGCCGAATCCGGCGTGGGTACGGTGGCTGCCGGTGTGGCCAAGGCCAATGCCGACATCATCCTTGTCTCCGGTCACGATGGTGGTACGGGCGCCAGCCCGCTCAGCTCCATCAAGCATGCCGGCATGCCTTGGGAACTCGGCCTGGCCGAAACCCAGCAGGTGCTCATGCTGAACGGCCTGCGCGAGCGTGTGACGCTGCGCACGGACGGCGGCCTGCGCAACGGCCGCGACATCGCCATCGCCGCCATCCTTGGCGCAGAAGAGTTCAACTTCGGCACCATCGCCCTCATTGCCCTCGGCTGTGTGTATGTGCGCCAGTGCCACCTGAACAACTGCCCGGTGGGTGTAGCCACCACGGATCCGAAGTTCCGCTCCAAATTCAAGGGCAAGCCGGAACACGTGGTGAACTTCTTCAACGGCGTGGCCCAGGAAGTGCGTGAGATCATGGCCCAGCTCGGCGTGGCCAAGATGAACGACCTCATCGGCCGTCCGGAATTCCTGCGTCAGCGCCAGGTGCCTGACCACAAGAAAGCCAACATGGTGAATCTGAGCCGCGTCCTGAAGGATGTGGGCAAGGATCTCCACCAGGATGTGCCGCGCACCTGCCAGATGAACCAGAACGACGGCCTCGACCAGCACCCGCTGGACGACCGCCTGATCCAGGACGCCCAGTTCGCCATCAGCGACAAGCGCAAGGTCAAGCCTGTGCACTACAAGGTGAAAAACACCTTCCGGAACATCGGCACCAAGCTCAGCGGCGAGATCGCCTTCCACCACGGCAACCATGGCCTGCCGGACGGCAGCGTGGACGTCACCGTCGAAGGCAGCGCCGGCCAGAGCTTTGGCACCTTCCTCTGCGGCGGCGTGAAGCTCACCATGATCGGCGAAGCCAACGACTACGTGGGCAAGGGGCTTTGCGGTGGCGAGATCATCATCAAGCCAAGTCCGAGACTGAACCCGGCTTGCAAGACCTGGGAAAACAGCATCATGGGCAACACCGTCATGTACGGTGCCACCAGCGGTCGTCTCTATGCAGCAGGCCGCGCCGGTGAGCGCTTCTGCGTGCGTAACTCCGGTGCCACCGCTGTGGTGGAAGGCATCGGCGACCACGGTTGTGAGTACATGACCGGCGGTGTGGTGGCCATCCTTGGCTCCTTCGGCAAAAACTTCGGTGCTGGCATGAGCGGCGGTATCGCCTTCCTGCTGGATGAAGAAGGAAGCTTCGACAAGCTGCACAATGCCGAAATGATCAAGGGCGAGAAGCTCAGCGATCCTGAGGCCATCAACCAGGTCAAGAAGCTGGTCTCCGATCACTCCGAGAAGACCGGCAGTCTGCGGGCCAAGGACATTCTGGACAACTGGGCCACCTACGAACCTCTGTTCGTGAAGGTGACCAGCAAGGCCGAGCCTGTCGCTGTCCCTGCCGAGGATGAGGAAGATGCCGCAGGTCAGCCCCAGCCACCGCTGGTGAAGGCCTGATTGGCCCTTTGATCCGCTAACCACTTGAGCCCCCGTTCTTCTGAATTCAGGAGAACGGGGTTTCTTTTGGCCTCGCAGTGTTCGCCTTTGAGGGCTTGCCAGGCCGACCGATCAATGGGTCAGGGCGTAGAAGATGATGTTGATGCCCAGCGGGTAGGCATACTTCTCGGAGAACTCGCGGAAATACCAGGGGTCCGTTCCCTCCTCCTCCCAGCCGTCACCCAGGTCGGTGTTGTGGCAGATCATCATGACGATCCGCTTTTTGTCATCGAATACGGCACGATAGTGCGGGGTCTGCGCATCCGCACGTTCAGCTGTGATTCCCTGGGCTCTTCCGGCCATGGCATGGCCCACGCTGGGGATCTGCGGTTTGACCTTGAGGGGGAAAACCATGTGGAAGATTTCGTGCTCAATGGGCAGTTCCTGCGGTTCCCGGTCGGGGAAGATGAGCTTGAGCGATGCGTAAAAGTTGTCCCACTCTTCTTCGCCCCAGAAGTCGTCCACCATGATGAATCCGCCGTTCATCATGTAGTCGCGCATCACCTTGGCCTCCTGCTCGGACAGCTGGATGTGACCGGGTTCAATCATGTAGATGAACGGGTAGTGGCGCATCTGTTCGGGATCGATGTCCACAATAGCCCCCTTCGGATTTACCTGCAGGGAGGTCAGTTGCTGAAGGCGGTAGCTAAAATTCAGATCCGCATCCGGATAGTCGGTGGTCCAGGTGCCGCCTCCCCGGCGGCGTCCCCAGCCGCCTCTGGATGAATTGTGCCGCAGCCGGGCAAAAGTGAACACGTCGTTAGGCAGTTCCTTGCTCACTGGCCAGGTGGGGAAGTCCATGAACTGTCCACGCCCGGCTTCACGGGGATCCTCCGGCATGGAGCCATCTTTGATTCCAAAGTTGGTTGGGGAGGCCAGTTTCTCTTCGGCCGAGGAGAGGCACAGACCCAGCATGCCCAGAGCAATGGAAAGCGGCAGCAGCTTCATGGTTGGCTTATCTCACACCCGTCTGGACGATGCCAGACCGGATTTATCGAGAACGGCTGAGATGACGGATCTTTTCCTTTTTCTGGCGGCCTGCCGCCAAAATCACGGTGAACCAAGCACTTTGGCAATGACTTCGTAGGCGGCGAACCGCTCTTTGTCCGGAAAGTCATGCTCACAGTCTGGATGCGCGACAGTGATGCCGTCCGGAGTCCCATGCAGGGAGTAGACGGCTCGCGCAGCTTTGGCAATGCGGTCCACGCTGTCCCATTTGAAGTTGCTGTCATGCAAGGGGGCGTTGACAAACAAAGGACGGGGGGCCAGTGCGGTGATGAGTTCGTAGTAGTCAAACGGCACCTCCTGGGGTTTGCCGAGATAGTCTGCCATTTTCAGCATGTAACGCTCCTGTACCCAGCCCTTCAGGTTGCCATCCTTGTAATCGAGGACCGAATCGAAACCGCAACTCGATACGATCACCCGGATGCGAGGTTCCAGAACAGCGGTGAAAATACTGTTATGGCCGCCTAACGAGTGACCGATGGCGGCAAACCCCACGTCCTTTTTCACAAAGGGCAGCGACTCTAAGAGGTCCAGTCCGCGGATGTTGTCCCAGACAGCTTTCATCGTGCCGCTGGAAAAGCCCAGGGCCTGGAGGTCCGGCTGATAATTTGCCAGGAGAGGATAGCTTGGCGCAAGGGTGACAAAGCCGCGTTCGGCCAGTTCAGCGGCATACTGGCGGTGGGGTTTTCCTCCCAGCCCAACCACCACTTTGTGGCCAATCACATTCTCAGTGGGGTGCAGGCAGAGCACAGCGGGAACAGGAACTGCGCCAGATTTCAACACGGCTTTCGGGATGCACAGGTAGGCAGGCACCCGGCCTCCCGGGGAAGATGCGTAACTGACCAGCCTGCGGACATAGCTGCCGCAATCGGTTTCGGGTTCCTCATCCCTCATGTCCAGAGCACAGCGCATTTCAGCGCCGGGCAGAGGTCCGGCAACCGACTGGAAAGCTGCGAGAGCTTCCTTTCTGCGGACCTCCCACTCGTCAGTGTTCGTAGCTTTCTTCAAAGCACCGGATGCATCGTGATACTCCAGCAGGTCCGAACGGCTCAGGTCCCGAATTTTCGGGAGCTGGTCTTCCTGTGCAAGCAGGGGCAGGAAACCTGCGCACAGAAGCAAGCCGCCTGCCTTTGCCAGGACTGTTTTCAGCCAACTCCGCAGCGAACCCCTTGTCATGAATTCTCCACAACCAAGATTCTGCGGGGATGAAAAGTTCCGGTTCATCGCAGGGATACGCCTTGGGGCTGTCCGTCATTCGGTACTTCCGTCACGAAAATGTTTCTCCGAATACCCGGTCTTGAGAAGACTGGAATCTGGTGAATCCTGATCTGTCTTCCCATGCCTGTCACCCCGGCCGAACATCCCAATCTGCTGCTCTTTGATGGCGTTTGCAACCTGTGCAACAACACCGTCCAGTTTGTTCTGGAGCGTGACCGTGAAGGGCTTGTGCATTTTGGTTCCATTCAGTCCGAAACCGGCAGCCGGCTCTACCGCGAGCATGGGTATGATCCTGAGCATCCGGATTCCATGCTCCTCCTGACTCCCCAGGGGGCGTTTCGCGAAAGCGATGCCGCCCTTGAAATTGCCAGGTTGCTGGGAGGCTGGTGGAAGCTCCTCACGGTGCTGAAAATCCTTCCCTGCTGGCTGCGCAATGCGGCCTACAAGAGCGTTGCCCGCAACCGCTATCGCCTCTTTGGAAAAAAGGATCAATGCATGATGCCGCGTCCAGAGTGGAAACAGCGCTTCCTGCCTGGATGATCCGGGCGGACCGATGCCAAGCGAACCTGGCTGATACCCCTCTCGGCAGAAGGACCCTAGGGGGACTTGAGTGGCGACTGGCGGCCATGAAATACCAGATCGTCTCGGCATAATGCCGCAGTGGTTAGTTCGGTGACTCTTTCACTTTTGCTTCGGCAGGCTCAATCTTCCTGCTTGCTCTCCTTTTTGGGCCGATTTAGCCTCCTTTTATATCTAGAGTACCCCTTGTAGATACCGATGACAGCCGTTCATTCGGCACTTCGGGCTGTGGCTCAGCCTGGTAGAGCGCTTCGTTCGGGACGAAGAGGTCGTGGGTTCGAATCCCGCCAGCCCGACCAGCTTCCTGGGAAATCCCCTTGGGACACGGTCTCTGAACTTGACGGAAGGTGTGCTGTTTTCCGGCTAATTGGCACAGTGGTTTAACCCATGAGCCATCCGCAGAGTTGTGATCGCCAGGATGTCTTACAGGGACAAGTGGCTGATGAGGCTGCTTCAAGTTAGGCTTGGCAGAAGGAAAGATGGGGGTTGCTCCCCGACGTTCTGTTCACACTCTCTTCCTTCGTCCTGCATGATCCGCCCCCTGAACCCGCCTTTGAAAGTTTCATGCTTCTTTGCCCTTCATGGAAGGGTGGGGCGCTCTTCGGAGGGATGGAGGATGTGCCTGTTTCTGGTTCTGTTTCTAGCAACGGCATTCGGAACCTGTGCTGCGGAAACGCCTCCCCCAGCTCCCATCAAGGTGGTGATTGCGGGCCTGGTCCACGGTCATGTGGGGGGATTTCTGAAGAATTCCCAGCAGAGTTCTGTGGAGATCGTCGGCATCTGTGAAGCTGACCCGGAGGTCGCCAAACGCTACCAGGACCGCTTCCGCCTCGCCCCGGCGCTTTTCGGGACGGATTTGCCCAAGATGCTGGATGAGCGAAAGCCCCAGGCCATCTGGGTCTTTACCAATACTTACGATCATCTGGCTACGGTGGAAGCCGCCGCTCCCCGCGGCGTCCACATCATTGTGGAGAAGCCGCTGGCGGTGGACAAAGCGGCGGCGGAGCGCATGGCTTCATTGGCCCGGCAGAACAAGATCCACCTGCTCACCAATCTGGAAACGACTTGGTACTCGAGCCTCGCCGAAGCCCACCGTATCTGCGTTCAAGAACAGCAGCTTGGCACCCTCACCAAAATCGTCGGTCACTTTGGTCATCCGGGTCCAGACCGGGTGCAGCCTGAATTCCTGGCCTGGCTGAACGATCCTAAGCTGAACGGGGGCGGTGCTTCGTCAGATTTCGGCTGCTATGGTGGGGACATCATCACCTGGCTGCTGGGAAATCAGCGTCCCATCTCGGTCACCGCAGTTTTCCAGACGAACCGTCCGGAGGCCTTCCCCGAGGTGGATGACAATGCCACCCTTATCCTCGAATATCCGCGCGCGCAGGGCATCATCCAGGCCTCCTGGGACTGGACCTTTCCCCGCAAGGATGTGGAAATTTATGGCCGCAAAGGAATCATCCGGACCATCAATCCAACGGATTACAATATTCAGTTAGACCGGGGCAAGCGCCCGGAGGAAAAAACCGCCGCAGCCCTGCCCAAGCCTTACGGATCATCTGTGGAGTACTTCGCCGCTGTGATCCGCAGCGAGATCGACCCCGGCGGCAGCATGTCTTCGCTGGAAACAAACTTGATCGCGGTGGAGATCCAGGACGCTGCCCGTGAATCTGCCAGGACGGGGAAGAAAGTGGTGCTTCCGTAAGTGTCAGAGCTTGCTGGGGCCGCTTGGTTCAACTTTTTGTGTGCAAACGGGTTTTGTGCTTTTGTGGCATCGCCGAACCGAGCTCCAATGAGCAGTGAGCCGCCATCCAACCCAATGTTGCACAAAGCTTCTCCAGAGCTGGGTGCCGGAGGCTTTGACCTTTTGCTGGCGGAGCATGCAGCCGCAGTCCGCCTCTATGTGCGTTCCTTGATGCCCGGGTATGAGGGGGCCGATGATCTGGCCCAGGAAACCCTTCTCAAGCTTTGGGAGAAGCGGGATCAATTCGCTGAAGGAACCCATTTCAAAGCCTGGGCCTTTCAGACGGCCAAATACCTGGTGCTCAACCAGAGGCGCAAGCTTGCCAGATCATCTGTTATTCTGCTGGATGACGAGTTGCTGGAGCAGATTGACCGGCGTTGGATGGACTTGGAGCCTTTGGCTGACGATGCCCAGCAGACGGCCCTGGCGCGGTGCCTGGAAGAGCTGAAAGCTGGGGATCGGGATCTTTTGCACGCCCGTTATGCAACCGGCCTGTCCCTGGAGACATATGCAGAAAAGGAGGGGGCTCGTCCGGGCACATTAAAGGCGCGTCTGTTCCGCCTGCGGGATGCCCTCCGTGGCTGCATCGAGCGCCGCTTAGCGTCTTTTGATCCATGACCACTCAACCGCCTGAAGACCCTTTCCTGCTCAATCGAGCGTT
>DASWXG010000329.1:0-6340 GCA_036405615.1 Prosthecobacter sp.
GGAAGCCCACCCTGGGTGTTCCAGCCAGTCTCCCCTTACGACCCTTTCCTTCCATGCGTCAGTACGATCTCATTGAATACCTCTCCATGGCCATGCAGGCCGGAGCCTCGGATTTGCACCTCTCCCCCGGCGCGGCCCCCACCATGCGCCTCCATGGCCGGATGCAGGCGGTGACGGAGGAAATTCTGGATGCACTGGACGTCCGCGAACTCGTCCTTGGAGGACTTAAAGATGCGCAACGCGCCAAGTTGGAAGAAGACTGGGAGCTGGACTTTGCCATCGAGGTGGAAAATCTCGGGCGCTTCCGTGGCAACGCCTCCTTCGCCATGGGCCGCATCGAGGGAAACTTCCGCTACATTCCGGACAGCATTCCGGAACTGAGCCAGCTGGGCCACGGCCCCAATGTCCAGGGCATGTGCGGTTTTAAAGACGGCCTCATCCTCATCACCGGCGTCAGCAACAGCGGTAAAACGACCACCCTTTGCAGCATGACGCAGACCATCGCCCGGGAGCGGTCCTGCAACATCGTGACCATTGAAGACCCCATCGAATTTGTCTTTCACCATGGGCAGAGCCTCATCCGCCAGCGGCAGGTGGGCTTTGACACGCATGACTTTGCCCGGGCCATGAAAAGCGCCCTGCGCCAGGATGTGAACGTCATCACGGTGTCCGAGTTGCGCGATCTGGAAACGATGCGCACGGCCCTGACGGCAGCCGAGACCGGCCATCTCGTCATCAGCACCCTGCACACGATGGATGTACCCAGCACCATCACGCGCATTTTGGACAGCTACCCCAAAGAACAGCAGGACTACGTGGCAGCCCAGCTCAGCCATTGTTTGCGCGGTGTCATCAGCCAGCATCTCATCCGCCGGGCCGATGGCGAAGGCCGTGTCATGGCCACCGAGGTCATGTTGATGAACAACGCCATTGCCAGCTGCATCCGCGACGAACGCCTCCACCAGCTGCCCAGCCTCATCCAGATCGGCGGGCGGGATGGCATGCACACGATTGATGACAGCCTTTTGCACCTGCTCAGCTATGATTTCATCACCCTGGAAGACTGCCGTTCACACTGCCGCGACTTCAGTTTCATCCAGGCTGGTTACGAGAGCTTGAAGCGGGAGAGAGAAGGTCCCGCCAAGAAGCGCTAGGCGCTCTCTTCACGCCTGGATAAAGAGCCTCCATTCCTACCCGCCTCAGCAGCTTCGTCCGACACCCGTTGATTCCATTCCTGAATGGGGTTACAGATTTGTCTGATGAGATTTTTGTACCAGCTAGCTTTGCTGTCCTTCCTGGGTTCCTCCTACCTGCCCGCTGCGGAACCGGCGAGGCGCATTATTGGTTTTGAACACCCGTACCTGGTTTCGAACGCCAAAGCCGTGAATCACCGTCCGGGATTGCTGGAGCAAGGTTTCCGCCTGAGCACCCCCGGAGACGGGGTTTATGTGCAGAACGCGCTGTATGATTTTTCACCCGACAATGGCGGCAGGTATGCCCGGTTTATCTACGGAGCGGAAGGCTTGACGGTGGTGCATCGGGACGGTCTTCCCTTCACCCCGCACCAGGTGGACCTAGCAGAACACGGAAACAGCAGCATCACCTTTGTCGGCACCAAAGCCGATAGCACAACGGTGTCTGTCACCTTCACACTCGATGGCGTGTTTGATGGACGCGGGCCCCAGCAAGACTTCCAAACCTTCAACTTCCCGGCCAGCTTTGCGGAAATTGTGAAGCTGCAAGTCCAGGGGACTCTTTACTACCTCGACAACCTTCACGTCACACCGCACGGGGTGGAGTCCGCCGAACCAGCACCGCCCCTGGCACCTCTGGTGTATGACATTGACTGGAATGAGGCACCGCATGAGGTGAACGCCCCCATGTCCGTGGGAGGCCCGCGCGCCGCCAGCAGTTCCGTCTTCGGCACGCAGTATGTGCGCAACCAGATCGGCGATCTTCGAGACCGTCCTCTGGAGCTTGCCACGCAGGAAGACATCTACGACCAGATCGAGCTCGCATGCGGCCTCAATGCCTCCCGCTACGTTCTGGAGTTTGACATCACTTTTCCTGACGGTGGTGACATCGCCGTCTTTCTGGACCATACCCAGGGCTTTTTCCGCACGGAGGTGGGAGATCATGTGGGCTTCCTCAACTATTCAGACGGCAGCATCGTCTCCGGGCCATCCATCCCGCTGCCAGCAGCAAACGCACGCAGCGTCATGCACTGGCGCTTCGACATGGACATCGGCGGCGGGAAGCTCAGGGCCTTTGTCAACGGGCAGCAAGCTTGCGAGTTCAACATTCAGGACCAGACCCTGGATCTATCCGCCATCCGTTTCAGCGCTGGCAGCACTTGCGGGCTGGACAATGTCAAGGTCAGTGCCTATGCCACCAACCCGGTGAAGGCCAGCACCAACGTGCTTTCATTCGGCACGCTGGAAGTGGGAACCAGCGCCCGCCGTACCGTCCGTCTGAGCAATAGCTCCGCCCAACCCGTAACACTTCAAGGTGTGGTGGAAACTCCGGATGCATTCCGGGTTGTTGAATCCTTTCCCCTCACTCTCCCTGCGGGTGGACACGTGGATCTCACCGTCGAAGCCACCGCTTTGACTGAAGGACGCGTTTCCCACAACCTCAATATCGAAACCAGCGCCGGCCTGGTGGGTGTCGGGCTTCAAGTTGAAGGTCTCACCCCCGTTGCCGCAGCCGAGGTCGCCGGGTCCTATGAAGGGCTGGTGGGAGAGTACATCCAGGATCTTGGCCCGGAATCCGGAAGAGGAAGTTTCTCCCTCACTGTGACCGAAGCCGGCAGCCTGTCCGGCAATGCCAAGATCGCCGGAAAAACCTATCCCATCAAAGGCGCGCTTGAGGACGAGAGCAGCATGCGTCCTACCGCCCGTGTCCAGATCGGGCTGAAGGGTAAAACAGTGGAACGCACTTTTGAGTTCACCGCTGCGGGCCAGGTTTTTTCACAGGCAGGCTTCGGCCTTGAGAACCGGGCCTTCACCGGCGCAAAAGTCATCAGCAAGGAAGACGCAGCCCCGTTTGCCGGGCTTTTCCCGACGGCTTTTCTGCATACCGAGGCGCAGGCCGCCCAACCGCCCCTCAGCCGCTACAGCCAGGTCCCTCTCGGTGCTGGATTTCTTCATTTACGGTTAGGCAAAAACGGCATCGCCACATTCACCGGCCGGACTGCGGACGGCAGCGCGTTGACGGGCAGTTCCAAAATCGTCCTCGACTGGACCAGCCCCAGCCAGATCCGCATTCCTGTCCACATCCTGCCTCTCGGGCGCTGGAACCATTTTAATGGTTGGCTCGTCTCCGACGGCGAAAACGTGGATGGCAACTTCACCTGGAACAAAAGTCCTTCGACAAAATACGATGCCTATCAGCAGGGCTTTGGCCCCCAGTCGCTCATTGCCATCGGCAGCCGCCATACCGCACCGGGCCGGAATGAAGTTTTGATGGGTCTTGACGACTCTTCGTGGCTCATGAGCTTCAAGGGCAAAGACTACTCCCACGAGGAGCCCAAGCAGGTAACGGTAAATGCCCGTCACAAAGCCTCTGTGTCAGGCCCCGGCCTGCCTGCAGGAGTGACTCTGACCATTGCTCCAGCAACCTCGTCCTTCAGCGGCAGCTTCGTTTCGGAAAAATTCCGCAACATTCCCGTCAAAGGTTTCTTCCATGGCATCTTTGTCCCGCGTCTCGGCCAGGGAGTTGGTTTTTACACCAAAGCGAACGTCGCCTACTTTTTCCAGAAAAGGCCTCAGAACCCAAACGTCACACCTTTGTCCCCCCTGGAGACGGGTGGCGTTTACATCTTCCAGCCTGAAGAACGGTAGCAGATGCCTTTGGCCCGGCCGGCCTGACCGTAAATAACAAAAAGGGGAGGCATTGCTGCCTCCCCTTTTTCTGTTTGTTGAAAGTCTTCAGTTGGTCTTCAGCACTTCGATGAACGCTTCCTGCGGGATGTTCACCTTGCCGATGGCCTTCATCTTCTTCTTACCTTCTTTCTGCTTTTCAAGCAGCTTGCGCTTACGGGAGATGTCACCGCCATAGCATTTGGCGGTCACGTCCTTGCGGAGGGCGCTGATGGATTCGCGGGCAATGACCTTGCCACCGATAGCCGCCTGGATGGCGACGACGAAGAGCTGCTGAGGAATCACTTCCTTCAGCTTCTGGCAGAGCTGGCGGCCACGGCTCTCAGCCTTGCTGCGGTGCACAATGCAGGAGAAGGCGTCCACAGGATCACCCGCAATGAGGATGTCCATCTTCACCAGTTCGGCCGCCTGGGTGCCGGCATGCTCATAGTCCATGCTGCCGTAACCACGGGTGATGGACTTGAGCTTGTCATTGAAGTCCACCAGGATCTCATTCAGCGGGATGACGGTGTGCAGCAGCACGCGGCGGTCATCCAGCGTTTCGGTATTGTTCACCTGACCGCGCTTGTCCATGACCAGCTGCATCATGTCGCCGATGTAGTCGTTCGGGATCATGATGTTCACCTTCACCATCGGTTCGCGGATCTCATCGATCTCGTTCGCAGGCGGCAGGAAGGTCGGATTGTCCACCAGGATCTCCGTTCCGTCGGTCTTCAACACCTCGTAAATGACGGACGGATAGGTGGAAATCACATCCATGTTGAACTCACGACGCAGGCGCTCCTGGACGATTTCCATGTGCAGGAGGCCCAGGAAACCGCAGCGGAAACCGAAACCGAGCGCAGCGGAGCTTTCCGCCATGAAGGTGAAAGCGGCGTCGTTGATCTGCAGTTTGCCGACGGCGAGTTTCAAAGCCTCAAAGTCATCCGTGCTGACAGGGTAGATGCCGCTGAAAACAAGAGGGTGAATCTCTTTGAAACCAGGAAGCGGTTCTGGAGACGGGCGGCGGGATTCCGTGATCGTGTCGCCGATCTTCACGTCGGCGGTGGATTTCACGTTGGCGATGAGGTAGCCCACATCGCCGGGCTCCAGCTTCTCGCAGGCAGTCATCTTCGGGCGGAAGATGCCGACATCCTTGATTTCATAATCCAGGCCGGTGGACATCATGCGGATCTTCTGTCCACGCACGATGGTGCCGCTGACGACACGGACATAACTGACGACTCCACGATAGGGGTCAAAGATGGAATCGAACACCGAAGCGCGCAGATAGCCATCTGCGGGATCTTTCGGAGCCGGCATGAAGGCAACGATGGCCTCCAGGATGTCCTCGATACCAATGCCCATCTTGGCGCTGGCCGGGACGGCTTCGTCTGACGGGAGTTGCAGGATGTCCTCGAGCTGACGTTTGCACTTCTCGATGTCGGCGCTCGGCAGGTCGACCTTGTTGATGATCGGGATGACGTGCAGTTCCTGCTGCATCGCCAGATTCAAGTTCGCCACGGTCTGGGCCTCCACACCCTGGGAGGCGTCGATCAGGAGCAGAGCGCCTTCACAGGCAGCCAGCGAGCGGCTGACCTCATAGCTGAAATCCACGTGCCCGGGGGTATCCAGCAGGTTCAGCCGGTATTCCTGGCCGTCTTTCGCCTTGTAAAACATGCACACCGGGTGCGCCTTGATGGTGATGCCACGCTCGCGCTCCAGGTCCATCGCATCCAGCAGCTGCGCCTGCTGCTCACGCTGGGAGATCGTCTTGGTAAACTCCAGCAGACGGTCGGAGAGCGTGGTCTTCCCGTGGTCAATGTGGGCGATGATGGAGAAATTGCGGGTGCGTTCGATGGACATCAGGGGAAGATCGGCGGGAGAACCCACTACCTAACCCCGAGTAGGGGGAGGGTCAAGGTGGGACGCGGGCCACCGGGGATTTCCCCCCGCCCTGAAGCTACAAAAAGGTTTCAAGGAAGTTTGCCGACGTTGCTTTCAGATAGCGGGATGCGGTTTCCGGTCCCTTGACGGTTTTGCCAGCCTTCGGCTAAAACGCAGGCACTATGGCCACCATCGCCGTTCTCGGCACACTCGACACCAAGGGACAGGAGCATGCCTACGTCGCGGAACTCATCCGCCAGCGCGGGCATCAGACGCTGCTCATTGACACAGGCAGCGGATCCCCGCCTACCGTCCACCCGGATGTCTCCCGTGAGGAGGTGGCCGAAATCGGGGCGGTGGACTGGGCGGGTATCGTCAGCCGCCGGGACCGGGGTGAAGCCGTCACGGCGATGGCGGGTGCCTCAGCCAAGCTCCTGGCCCATCTCGCGGCGGATGGCCGCATCCAGGGGGTGATCTCCTTGGGCGGCGGGGGGGGCACGGCCATCAGTACCGCCGCCATGCGCGCTCTGCCCATCGGTTTCCCCAAAGTCATGGCCTCCACCCTGGCCGCCGGAAATGTCGCCCCCTATGTG
>DASWXG010000330.1:0-4908 GCA_036405615.1 Prosthecobacter sp.
CGCCACTGATGTGGAAAGCACCCGAAGAAACCGGCGGGCTTCTCGACCTCGTTTTCAGATTCACGTCCGAAGATTGGGGGGCAAATGTTCCAGTCCGCACGGCGAGTTCCGCGCTCGGCATTGAAGGCGGCAGCAAAGGTCTGGAACCGCGGAAGGCCGTGTTAGAAACTTGTTTATGCTCTTTGTTCGGCAGACCTGTGACACTGGAATCTTCAGGTATTGTCTTGACTGACCCCAGCGTCGAAATGGCAGGCGAACTCATCCTGCATTTTTTAGATGGCCGTGAGCAAGCGATTCACTCGCTACGCGGCATCTACAGTCTTTCGCTTTTGAACGACTTGGATCGAGTCAGCCACATCACGACAGCTGCCTCACGGATTCTTTTGATTGAGAACAAAAAGACTTCGCTCCCGTTGCTAGCCGCGCGGAACGACAACGGTAGCACTCTGCTGCTAACTTGCAGTTTTCCAAACCGCGCCGTGCTTCGATTACTAGAACTGTTGCCATCAGCACTTCCCGTGTATCATTTTGGTGACACTGATCCGGCCGGGTTTCTCATTCTGGCCAAAATTCGAGAGCAAACAGGCCGAAGCATCGTGCCATTTCTCATGCACTACCGTCAGGGCAAAGCCCTGGCAAAACTGACTGAGTATGATCGCAGGGTTCTTCCAGGCCTCTTGAAAAACCGTTGGCTAGAAGACGTCCAGTCCGAACTGGAAAAAATGCACGAATCCCAAGATAAAGGTATGTTTGAACAGGAAACCTGGGGGATGCCAGATCTGCCCGGATGGCCCTTCTATACCGTCGCCATTGCTTCTGTAGATTGACGCAGCGGACTCCATCCTTGCTTTTGGCCATGCTTTCATGAGACCTTGAAAGCATGAGATCCCGGAACATTTCAGCACGCTTCTGGATCAGCCTGTTCGCAGTGGCTTTACTGATACCTGGCTCCATTTTTGGCTGCCCCTCCTGTAACGTTAACAACCACCTTGGAATGGCCGTACGTACCTGCCAGTTCCTTGGCATCGGCCATGTGGCAACCGTTTCTCCTCGCCGTGATGTCACCCTCACTATCAAAGAGGTTCTTGCGGGCAAGCCATCGCTCGGCCCTGCAACAGTCTATGACAACATCCTCGGTGCTGACATCAAACCAGGGGACACGGTGATTGTGATCCATCATGGAATGCCAGCCATGCTAGCGAATCTGGCGGTTTTGCCTATCTCGCTGATGCCCGAGATTCTGGCACTGCGCGAAGAGAGAGCGCCCCGCACTGCAGCCGAAACTATACTGTTTCTCACCGCCATCTCCAAAGAGCTGCATTGGGAGGGCGCGGCCTATTACAAGGCGTTTCCCTTCGAAGTTCAGGAACAGCTGGCCGCCTGGCTACAGTCGGCCCCCATAGGTCCCGCGAGTTCGCCTAACTTTGCAAAGAATCAGTACCTGTTTGGTCTTGCAGCCCTCCTGCGCGGCCCGCGAGAAGGCTCCCAGGAGGCCGCCATCCGAATCATGGATGAGTTTTGGCAATTGCCTGGAACAGCCAGCGCCGAAGCCCGACAGTGGGTTCTGACCAAACTGTCGCTTGTTTTCGAAATGATCGCGACCCGCAACCTTCAAGACCTGGAACCTGAGGTTATAAGAATGCTGGAAACTGCAAAATCCGACCAGCTTGTCGGCCTTGCTCAAAGCCTGATTCTTTCACACCTTAAAACACCGGAGGATATCACAGCTCTTCGGGACACTGACGAAGACATTGCGATGGTCAAAGAGGCCGCCCTCCTCGTTGCATGGCGTCATGAGTCTTTCTGGAGCCGTGAAACAGCAAAGCAACTGCTGGATTCCATTCGAAAACTTCCCGGTTCTTATGATGACGCCAAACTCACGATGCTGGAGACCCGATTGTCCGGGAAAGACTCACTCATCAGCGACGGCATTCTACGACCATCTCTGGATTCAACTCCGTGGGGAGCAGGTTGGGCCGTTGAATCGCTGCTGTTCGACAACCATTGGTGGGATAAGGTAGAGCCGTATCAGCCTAAAACGATCCCGAGATGGTGGATAGCCACGGCTATCCTGGCGGCGGGCTTGGCTGCCATCCTGTCCTGGCGCCGGTTCAACGCCATTGCCCATCACTGAGGCAAGCCTCGAATGAAAATAACGTCGGTTGCCTCTCCAGCGGTTCCCGGCTTCTATGCGGCCATGAAAAGCATGACAGGATTTGGCCGGGGTGAATCTCGGCAGGCGGATGGCACCACATGGGTGGTGGAGTGCAGCAGCGTGAACCGCAAGCAGCTGGAGGTCTCTGTCAATTTGCCCCGGGACCTGCATGACCTGGAGACGCAGGTGCGCAACCAGGTGGCGGCCGCCTGCTCTCGCGGACGGGTCAACGTCCACATCCGCAGCGATGCGGCTGACACGCCCCGGACACCCCAGGTGGATCCTGTGGTGGCGGCCCAGTACGTCCAGCAACTGCGGGACCTGGCAGACCAGATCGGCATTTCCCGGGAGATCAGCCTGGCGGAAATCGCCCGCCTGCCCGGAGTCCTCACCGGAGAAGCCGTGGCCGAAGCGGATCCCGAAGCAGTCTTGCCTGCCATTCAGGAAGCGTTGTCAGCAGCGCTGGACCAGCTCCGCCAGATGCGCGCCACGGAAGGCGGACATCTGAGAGCCGAGATGGAAGAACGCCTGGGCACCATCGAGAGCCACGCCGCCACCATTGGTGAAAAAGCACCCCTGGTGCCGCAACATCAGCGCCAGGTGCTTCGTCAAAGGCTGGAACAGGCCGAGCTGCCGCTGCCTTTGGATGATGAAAGGCTGCTGAAGGAAATCGCCCTCTTTGCTGACCGCACAGACATTTCCGAAGAACTCTCCCGCGCGGCCAGCCACCTGAAGCAGTTCCGCGCCTACCTGGCCTCTGCGGAGCCAGTGGGCCGCAGCCTGGATTTCCTGGTGCAAGAGTTCTTCCGCGAGTTCAACACCATGGGATCGAAGTGCAACAATGCGGAGATCGCCCACGCGGTGGTCAGTGCGAAGACGGAGCTGGAGAAGATCCGGGAGCAGGTGCAGAATGTCGAGTGAGGCGGCGCAGCACGCTGATGGCCAGAAACAGAGCCACCAGCGTCATCAAGGCGCTGGCAAAAAACGCAGCCCCTGGCAGATGCACCGGGGCTTTGTCACTGATGAAGTAGCTGAACAGGGCATTGCACAAAAGCGGCCCGATAAACCCGGCCACGCTGGCGAGGCTTGTCAGAGAACCTTGCAGCCCTCCTTGCTGATCCGCCGGGACATTGCGTGACAGCATCCCCTGCACCGCCGGCCCGGCCACGCCGGAAAGGCTGCCCACCAGGATGCAGGCATAGATCATCCAGCCCTCGGTGCAGAGCCCGTAGCAGACATACATCACCGTGCCCAGAGCCAGCCCCATCAAAGCGGTTTTCACCTCTCCCAGCTTGTCCACAATCACCTTGGTCAGGCCACCCTGAACGATCGCCGCCATGACACCGACAAACGTCAGCGAGAAACCCACGGCTTTGGTATCCCAGCCGTAACGGTAATCCGTGTACAACACCCAGATGCCGGGATACACCTGATGCCCCAGGGTGAACAGGAATGTGGTGGTCACCAGCCCCAGGACACTGGGATAGTTTCGCAGCGCCATCAGGGAACCCACCGGGTTGCTCTTGCTCCAGCTGAAAGCCCGTTTGTTTTCCGGTGACAGAGATTCCGGCAAGACGAAGACTCCATACAGCCAGTTCACCAGAGTAAGCCCGCCGGCGACCAGGAAGGGCACCTTCAAACCATAGTCACCGAGCCAGCCACCCAGGGCTGGGCCGATGACAAACCCCAAACCAAAAGCCGCGCCAATGAGGCCAAAGTTGGCCGACCGCTTTTCTGGCGGGCTGATGTCGGCGATGTAAGCCGTGCCCGCGGCGAAGTTTGCCCCCGTGATGCCCGCGATGATACGACCCACCACAAACCAGGCGAGATTCGGCGCAAAGGCGATCAGCAGATAATCAATGCCCGAGCCGAAGAGCGAAATGAGAATCACCGGCCGGCGGCCGAAGCGGTCTGAAAGGCTGCCGATCAGTGGCGCGAACAAAAACTGCATCAACGCATAGGTCGCGTGCAGCATCCCGTAGGTCATCGAGGCGGAGGCCACATTGCCACCCTGATATTGTTCGATCAGCTTGGGCAGAATGGGCACGATCAAACCGATGCCCAGGATGTCGAGAGCCAGGGTGATGAAGATGAAACCAAGGGCGGGGCGGCGGTCAGACATGGGGGGCCGCATTGATGGAGAAAGTTCCCTGAGATGCAAATGACAGCTCTTGCAGAATGCAGCCTTTCGGCAGGCAGAAGTTTTCCTCTGAACACTTCCCTGGGCGTTCAAAATTATCTTCCTGCAAAAGAATGAACTTTGTGACAATGTGGTGCCTCTGAGGGCGCATGCATTCTCCGCTTTTATCTGCCATGTCAGGCTTCAGGCTCCTGATTCTCACAGCCTTGCTGGGAGCGGGTGCCTTTGAGGCCCGAGGGCAGACAAGTCCGGACTATGTGGAGGGCGAGGTGATCGTGACCTTCAAACCCACAGCAAGCAAACGCACGGCCGACAGCGCCTTGCAGAAGAAGTCCCTGCGTTTCACCCGCCACTTCAACGCCATCTCGGGCATCCGGAAGCGCCCCATGGGACTGGTGCGCAATGGCGGCCGGAAAACCCAGGAACTGATTCAAGAATTGAAAAACGATCCCCAGGTGGAGTCCGTTGAGCCCAACTACATCCGGCGAGTGAAAGCGGCTCCCAATGATTCCCGCTTTGGCGACCAGTGGTCTCTCAACAACACGGGGCAGCTTGTGGACGGCACCGTCGGCACCAGCGGGGCGGATATCAAATACCTGGAAGCCTGGACAAA
>DASWXG010000331.1:0-5531 GCA_036405615.1 Prosthecobacter sp.
GGGGACAGAATGATGGTTTTGATGGCGCTTTAGAGGGAACGGAAGCCTTGTTCTGCGCGGGAGCAAGCCTGCCTGGCTGTGCCTGATTTCTGATAGGTAAAAAGCCATTATTTTGTCCTCTATCATTGTGTCATTTGAGGAATCTGTTTCGTGCGAATGCGAACTTGCTTGAAATGGAGCGATGTCGTTGTGCAGGGAGGATGAGCTTTGCGGCGGGTGCCTAGCTAAAGGCTCTGGACTGCTTTGCCTGGCGGTTCTTCAGGACACCTTGAGTTCGAGGGCCGAAGGACCCTCCCCTCCATGTTTTGGGTTTCCTTTGGAGGCGGCACGTGCTGGGGATGGCTGGGGGCACGAAGAAGCCCGTCTGCCGGGCGGGGCGAGACGGGCTTGGGGTTTGTGGGATGCTTTGAGGGAGTCACGCCCTTGCGGGTGTGGCGACGGCCTCTGCTTCCGCGTTATCAGTCTTCGGTGCTGGCGGCCGCGGCGCTGCTGCTACCACCCGCGCTGGGGGTGTAGCTGCTGCCGTTTTTCTCGGCGATCTTGGCCTTCACGGCCTGCTCGATGTCGGTGTAGAGCGCTTCGTCGTTGCGCAGGGCTTCCTTGGCGGCGTCGCGGCCCTGGGCGAGCTGGCTGCCTTTGTAGCTGATCCACGAACCGCGCTTCTGGAGGATGTCGAACTCCATGGCCAGGTCCAGCATGGAGCCGACATTGGAGATGCCCTCGTTGTACATGATGTCGAACTCGGCCTCGGTGTAGGGAGGGGCGAGCTTGTTCTTCACCACTTTCAGCTTGGTGCGGTTGCCGGTGACGGTGCCGTCGCTGCTCTTGATGGCACCGATGCGGCGGATGTCCACACGGACGCTGGCGTAGAACTTGAGGGCCTTGCCGCCAGGGGTGGTTTCCGGGTTGCCAAACATGACGCCGATCTTCTCACGGATCTGGTTGGTGAAGATGCAGCAGGTGCGGGCCTTGGAGATGATGGCGGTGAGCTTTCTCAGGGCGGCGCTCATGAGGCGGGCCTGGGCACCGACGGTGGAGTCGCCGATGTCGCCTTCCAGTTCCTGGCGGGTGACGAGGGCGGCCACGGAGTCGATGACGATGACGTCGAGGGCGTTGGAGCGGACGAGCGTTTCGCAGATGCGCAGGGCTTCTTCACCGGAGCTGGGCTGGGAGACGAGGAGTTCGTCCATCTTCACACCCAGGCGGCGGGCGTAGTTGGGGTCCAGGGCGTGTTCGACGTCAATGAAGGCGGCGAGGCCGCCGGCTTTCTGCGCCTGGGCGATGGCGGTGAGGGTAAGGGTGGTCTTACCGGAGGATTCAGGGCCGTAAACTTCCACGACACGTCCGCGGGCGAAGCCGCCCACGCCGAGGGCCTGGTCGATGAGAATGTTGCCGGTGGGGATCACGGCCACGTCCACTTTCTCATTGCCGGCCATGCGCAGGATGGAGCCTTCGCCGTAGTCTTTCTGGATCTGCTGGATGGCCAGCTCCAGGTTGCGGGCGCGTGCCTCGGCGATTTTGTTGCTGTTCGCTTCAGAGGCGGATTCTTTTGCTGGGGACTTGGCCATAGGTGGTGAGGACGTAAAAATTAAATGTTCGCGTGAACACTTTTCACACAAGCGTGCATTCGTAAAGCCTTTTTGTGCAAAGACGGTGTTTAAAACGGGCTGCCGGGAGGAAGCAAGCGTGCAGAGGCACTTTTGAGGAAGCCGCTGGCGTGGAATGAGAAAGTGGCGTAAGCTCGGCCCCCGTTTGATGTCACAACGTCCGCCATCTACAGCCGCCGGTGCCACCACGTGGCGTTTGGAGGCCCCTGCTGTGCCTCTGGGAACGGCGGGCAGCCGGGAGCAGGCGCGCAGCCTGCGGCAGATGCTGCTGCTGGCCAATGTGGCGGGCTTTCTGGGCGGCTATTTTGTGCTGCACAACCAGTGGCTGCAACTGGGCTGGGGCGTCATTCTTGCGGCGATCTGGCTGATGGCGGGCGGGCATGAGGAAGTCTTTGAGGGCCTGCGGCGTGACCGCTGGCTGCAGATGGCCGCCGCTTTGCTGGGCCTGGGCCTGCTGCGCAGCACGCTGGTGGACTCCCCGGGGGCCACGGTGCAGGCGCTGTGGGTGGGCTGGGGCAACAGCCTGCTGCTGGTGGGTTTTCTTCTTTCGCTCTGGCAGGCGGCACGGCTGCCGCAGCCGATGCACGGCCTGGGCAGACCTGTGGTGACGATGGCGGCGCTTGCGGCCGGGGCCAGTCTGCTGGTCTTTTACAGCCTGCATCCGCAGGGCGTCTTCGGCGCGCGGCTGAAGAACTGGCTGGTGTATGGCGGATGGAATTCGGTGAACTCCGGCCTCACCTTTGCCTTCGCGGCCTGCTGGGCGGCGGCGGGCTGGAACGAGGCGGTGGGCAAGCGCCAGCGCCGCCTGTGGCTGGTGGCCCTGCTGCTGCTGGATGCTGCGGCCCTGCTGTCTCTGAGCCGGGGTGCCTGGCTGGCCCTTCTGAGCGGGCATGCGGTGCTGCTGCTGGCGGTGGGCTGGCGGCGGGCGTGGAAGCCTGTGGTGCTGGTGGCGGCTTTGCTGGCGCTGTTCCAGATCTCTGCGCCAATGATCTCCTGGCTGGCGGCGAAGGATGCCTCCAAGCGCCTGGGCATCCCGAATGAAACGGTGGCGGTGCAGCAACTGGGAGATGACGTGGTTTCCTCCAACCCGATGCAGACGGCGGTGCAGCGCTCTGACAACGGCCGTTTCCTCATCTACGGCGCAGCCCTGAACAGCATGACCACGTGGCAGGACTGGCTGGTGGGCAAGGGCATGTGGGCGGATGATGACTGCTGGTCCTGCTCTCTGCACTGGTATCCGGAGCATCTGCACGGGGTGTTCTGGGACACGTTTGTCCACGGCGGCCTGCCCGGGCTGCTGGGTCTGGCCGCCCTGGTGGGCTGGGGCATGAAACGCGCCTACTGGCTGGCGCAGAACGGGGAACCGGCGTGGATCATGCTGGCAGGCGGCGGCCTGGCCGGGCTGCTGTGCGATGGCGATACGGTGTGGCTGCTGGTCTCTGTGGCCCGGTATGAGCCGCTGCTGTTCTGGACGCCTCTGGTGATTGCCTCCGCCCGTTTTCTGCAGCGGCGGGAGGAATCTGAAAACGGCGCCGCGAAGGCAGCCTGAGCAGGGGTGGAAGAGGCCCGGCATCCGCCCTCTTACAGGAAGCGCGAGCGACGCGCTGTTTCCTGAGTTCTTCAGAAGATGACAAAATAATGGGGGACAGAATGATGAGGTTTTGGGCGACAGGAAGCCCCGTCCTGCGCGGGAGCAAGCCTGCCGGGCTATGCCTGCTCTCTCTGACAGGTAAAGAGCCATTATTTTGTCCTCCATCATTTTGTCATTCCTTCAGGAAAGGCCAGGAACGGATGACAAAATAATGGGGGACAGAATGATGAGTTTTTGGGACAGCGGGAAGCCGGGTCTGCGCGGGAGACGGGCTGCCGGACGGCTCCTGATCTCCGACAGATAAAAGCCATCATTCTGTTCCCATGATGAGCATTGCGGAGTGCGCCGGGCTGAAGCCCTGGACTCCTTTGCCTGGCGTCCTTACAACCTCGGGGTCAGGCCCTGTTCAGAAAAGGCCTCGCGCGCCACCTAACCGGCCTCACTCCCTTACGGGGCGGCGCATTCTTTGGCCTGCTGCTGGCTGGCGGCGTCCAGTTTGGACAGTTCATAAGGCAGCTCCTTGCCGTTGAGGGGCATGCGCAGATACACCACGTTGCCTTCCAGCTTCACGAAGCCAGCCTTGATGCGTTTGCCCTCAAAGTTGGTCCAGGTCATGATGGGCGGCAGGCTTTTTTTCACCGGGGCCATCACGGGTTTGGGCGCGTCTTTGTCCAGCAGCGCGCCGTCCTTGATCCACTCGCGCAGCTTTTCGATGTCGCGCTCCGGCAGGTTGTCCTTCGGCGGCATGTGGGCCTCGTGGCCGGGGTCTGCCACCACCTTGAAGATGTGGCTCTCACCGGGGTTGCCGGGGACGATGCCGCCCTTGGGGTTGATGTCCAGCTTCAGGGTGGCGAGGTCGTCGAAGACATAACCGGCCTTCTTTTTGCCGGTCTTTTCACTGTGGCACTCATAGCAGTGCTTTTCGAAAATGGGCGCGATGTCCTTTTTAAAATCCACGGCGGCGGCCGGCAGGGCAGTGGCGGCGGCGCTGACGGCGAGGGCAAACAGGCGGCGGGCGGGGCGGAGGCGGGGTGTCATCGGACAGGACGGGGCAAAAAAGACGGACAAGGGGTGGGCCTGGGCCGCCGGACGTTTCCTTTCAAAACCATGCCGGGCGGACAGAAAGCATCCAAACTAACGCAGAAGATGACAGGTCCTTAGCCCTGAGTGTATGTCTGCGGGGTGATGACCGACGCGATTGACAGCTTTCTCCTGTATCTGGCCACGGAGCGCGGGCTGTCAGTGAACTACCAGCTGCTGGTGCGCCGGGCGCTGGAGGGGGTGGCCTCCTGGCTGAAGGAGGACCGGCAGGTGGAAGACCCGGCGGCCGTGACAGTGCAGCACCTGACGGACTACCTGGGCCGCCGGAAGAAGGACGGCCTGGCGGCCTCCAGCGCGCGGGTGGAGCTGGTGGCAATCAAGATTTTCTTCCGCTGGCTGGCGGCGCGCGGCAAACGCACCGGCGACCCGGCGGAGCCCATCCTGCCGCCCCGGCTGGAAAAGCACCTGCCGGGCACGATGAACGAGGGCGATGCCCGCAGGCTGGTGGAATCCATCACCGGCAACGAGCCGCTGGACCGGCGCGACCGCGCGATCCTGGAGCTGTTTTACGCCAGCGGTTTGCGGCTGTCTGAGCTGATCTCCGCCCGCCTGGAAAACCTGAGCCTGGAGGAGGGCTGGATCCGCGTGACGGGCAAGGGCAGCAAGACCCGGCTGGCCCCGGTGGGCACGGCAGCATGCGAGGCGCTGCAAACCTACCTGGCGCTCGCCCGGCCGGAGCTGGTGAAGACGAAGAAGACGCAGAGCCACATCTTCCTTTCCCAGCTGGGCGGCCCGCTGACGCGGGAGCGCGTGTGGCAGATCGTGAAGAAGCGCGCGCAACAGGCGGGCCTGGGCGACCATGTGCATCCGCACCTGCTGCGCCACTCCTTCGCCACACATCTGCTGAACAACGGCGCGGACCTGCGCGTGATCCAGGAGATGCTGGGGCATGCGGACATCGCCACCACGCAGATCTACACGCATGTGGACCAGAAGCGCCTGAAGCAGGTGCATCAGCGGTTTCATCCCCGGGCGTGAGAGGAAGCCGGAAGACTGCTTTTTTCAAAAAGGCTGAAAATTTTGAGAATAGTTTGAACGGCTGCTCTGCGGAGGCATCAAAGCTCGCAATGGTATGTTGACTCTCGGCCTCCAGGCACCGTGCAGCCTGATCGATTGAGCGCCATCTTTCCAAGTGTTACTGCTTCTGCATCCTGCCCGGTCTTGGTCGATTACGGGCGGCGGTGCAGGAGCAGAGGGAAAGAAAAGGGAGGAATGCCCGAAGGAACTCGACG